>JAEUVL010000342.1 GCA_016786965.1 Chitinophagaceae bacterium | reverse complement strand
CTTTTTTACCGGCAGATCTTTCGAAGGGTCCAGCAACAGGATTTTCATCCGGGAGCGTTTTTCAATAAGCAGGTCGGGATGGTTAAGGTGCTTACCTTCTACCAGGCCGATATAGGGTTGAAGCATTTTTTTATGTATCCATAAATAGCAAAACATTTTTCCTTTGTAACAAAAGAAAGGCATTCCGTATTTCCATGTTGCAGTAATATCTTTGTCCTGAGACAAAATGATTTCCCGCAGTGCGAGCAGACAGCTTTTTATCGGCTCATCTTTTTGCAAATAAAAAGTATCAATATCACGGAGCATATTTACTTTAGTTGTTGAAAAACAGCTATGTTATACAGCAGCAGTTTCAGCCTCTTCCTTTTTCCATTGTTTGTCCATAATAAAAGTACCAAAGGGCAGTATAGACGCAAGCATGGCTTTTACCAACCATTTGAAACCTTTTTTATAATCACCTCTTACCTCATTGGCCAGAATGGCAAAGGCTACAAAGAGCACACCGTGCAGGCCACCGATAATAGTAACGCCCATAGGAATATCTGCCAGGTACTTTAACGGCATGGCAATAAATAATAAAACCAAAAAGGAAACACCTTCTGCAAAGGCCACTTTTCTGAACCAACTAAATGTTTTTTTCATATCGAATTAAGAGCAGATTAGTAATTGATTACTTGTTCTTCAATAGCTTCCGGAATTTCCCTCCATTCATATTGTTGGGTACGCAATTGTGGTTCAAATCCGGCTTCACGAATAGCGTCTTGTATCGTTTTATAGGTAAACCGGTGCGGAGCCCCGGCAGCGCTAACCACATTTTCTTCTATCATGATGGACCCAAAATCATTAGCCCCCGCATGCAGGCAAATGGAAGCAGTTTGCTTACCCACTGTTAACCAGCTTGCCTGGATATTCTTTACGTTCGGCAGCATGATGCGGCTGAGGGCTATCATGCGGATATATTCTTCCGGTGTGGTAAGGTTGTGTACGCCCCGGATCTTTGCCAGCAATGTATCCACATCCTGGAAGGTCCACGGAATGAATGCGAGGAATCCTTTGGCATCTTCCGGCTTCCGGCTTTGTACATCTCTTATTTTTGCCAGGTGCTCAAATCTTTCCTCAATAGTTTCCACATGCCCAAACATCATCGTAGCCGAAGTGGTAATGTGCAGCTTGTGTGCTTCATGCATTACGTCGAGCCATTCCTGGGCCCCACATTTACCTTTCGAGATCAGTCTTCGCACCCTGTCAATCAGTATTTCCGCCCCAGCCCCGGGCAATGAGTCCATACCGGCCTCTTTCAGGGCTTTGAGCACTTCATGATGGGTGCTTTTTTCTAATTTAGTGATATGAGCCACTTCCGGTGGCCCGAGTGCATGCAGTTTTATGTTGGGATATTCTGCCTTTATCTGTTTAAAAGTGTCTGTGTAAAACTGCAAACCCAGCTCCGGGTGATGGCCGCCTTGTAACAATAACTGGTCGCCGCCATATTTGAGGGTTTCTTCAATTTTTTGCCGGTAGGCAGGCATATCAGTAATATAAGCTTCTGCATGGCCGGGTATGCGGTAGAAATTACAAAACTTGCAATTGGCAATACATACATTGGTGGTATTCACGTTTCGGTCTATCTGCCAGGTTACTTTACCATGAGGCACCTGTTTTTTACGCAATTCATCGGCAATAAACATCAGGTCGCTAAGAGGAGCATTATGATAGAGAAAAACCCCTTCTTCTACTGAGAGGAAGCCAAAGGCAGCAGCCTTGTCATATAGTTCGTTTAACTGCATAGATAATATATTTCTCCCTTGGCATTGAGCATCAAAAATAAATGCGGTGCTTTTGTATTGCCGTTGGATAATTTGTTGGCAAAGGTACATCTGTGTAACAGATAAAGTGTTGAACGGTTTTGTAATGGCTGTCGAAAGGAGTAAATTTATTATGTAAGGCAGGTGTTATTGCATCATTTTGACAGAAATGCTTGTCTTTCAACGATCGCTATCGCTGCCGGCACAGCTTTTAATCACATGAGAAAATACCTTTACTGCATTGCATGCTGCATCAGTTGCCTAGCTGTTTCATTACTGAAAGGGCAGGAAGAATTCATTCAGCCGCCATCCCGCCAGCTTACACAGGTTCCTTTTACGCAACTTACCGGGGGTATCGTAATCCTTCATGCTAAACTGGGTACCAGTCCCGATACCTTGAATTTTATCCTGGATACCGGTAGTAGCGGCATTTCCCTCGACTCAAGTACTGCTGATTTTCTGGGGTTGAAGCCTGAACCAACAGAAAGAACCATCCGGGGTATTGCTGGTATCCGTAAAGTGAGTTTTTTATATAATCAACAGCTGCATTTCCCGGGATTAACGGTTGACAGCCTGAATTTTCATATCAACGATTATTCGATTCTTACTGCCGTTTACGGAGAACGAATAGACGGGATTATCGGCTATTCACTTATCAGCCGTTATATTTTGAAGATTGATTACGACAGTATGAAAATGGCTATTTGTACCCGCGGCACCATCCGCTATCCAAGGGGTGGCTACCTGCTGAAACCAACGATCAATATGCTCGTATCTCAACCCATGAAAGTAAGGGATGAAAAAAGTATCAATTCCCGTTTTTTATATGACATGGGAGCCGGGCTTTGTATGCTATACTCCCGTGATTTTGTGGAAGACAGCAATTTTATCAGCAAAAAAAGAAAACGCTGGATAAAGGAAGGCGAAGGGCTGGGTGGAAAGATAGATATGGAGTTGCTGGTGACCAAAGAAGTGAAGCTCGGGCCATTTAGATTCAGGAATGTGCCTACTTATATTTTCGATGACGAGAATAATATTACCAGTTATCCTTATATGGGAGGCTTGATTGGCAATGATATTTTGCGCCGCTTCAATACGATCATTAATTATGAGAAAGGGGATATTTACCTGATGCCGAATAAGCACTATATCGACCAGTTTGATTATTCATATACCGGACTGGAACTTTATATGGTAGAAGGAATCATAATCGCCGGCGATGTAGCCAAGGGTTCGCCGGCAGAGGCCGCCGGAATAAAAGAAGGAGACCAGATATTATCAGTCAACAAAAACTTTTCACAAAATCTCAACCAGTACAAGATAGCGCTGCAGGCACCTAATGAAAAAATAAAGATCATCATCCGCCGGGATGGGGAAATAAAGGATATCGAATTCAAGGTAAAAAGCATTATCTGATCCGGTAATTACAACCCCTCCAACCGCATTTTTCAATACTTTTACTTTTCCTCCCAAGTTCAGCAAAAGGCAGAACAAAGGAAAAGTTTACTGCCAAACCCTTCGGTGGGCAATAAGCAACTTTATATTTTAAATGCTGTTATTGATATTATGATACAATTTGAAAGATTCACTCTGACCAACGGCCTCCGGGTAATCGTGCACCAGGATCTGAGTACCCCAATGGCAGTGATGAACATCATGTACGATGTGGGGGCAAGGGATGAAAACCCGGAACAGACCGGCTTTGCACATCTGTTTGAACACCTGATGTTTGGCGGCTCGGTAAACATTCCTAACTACGACGAACCACTGCAAATGGCGGGTGGAGAAAACAACGCCTATACCACCAACGACCTTACTAATTATTACATACAATTGCCTGCCGAAAACCTGGAAACAGCATTTTGGTTGGAAAGTGACCGTATGCTATCGCTGGCCTTTGGTGAAAAAAGCCTGGAAACGCAACGGAAAGTGGTGTGTGAAGAATTCAAAGAGCATTACCTCACCAAGCCTTATGGTGATGTATGGCACAAAATGAGAGAATTGGCTTATACGAAACATCCCTATCGCTGGATGACGATTGGAAAAGAGTTATCTCATATTGAAAATGCACAGCTGGACGATGTAAAGAATTTCTTCTTTAAACACTACCGACCTATGAATGCGGTGCTGGTGGTGGCGGGTAATGTGACCACAGAAAAAGTAAAAGCATTGACAGAAAAATGGTTTGGCGATATCCCTGCAGGGGAAAAATATAAACGGAACTTACCTGCCGAACCAGTTCAAACCGAAGAGAGAAAAAAGATCATAAAAGCCAATGTACCGCTGGATGCTTTGTACAAGTGCTGGCACATGGGCTCCCGGCTCGACAGGCGCTATTATATTACCGACCTGCTGACTGATATTCTGAGCGGCGGTGGCTCATCAAGGTTGTACCAGTCGCTGGTGAAAGAACAGCAACTCTTCAGCAATATAGAATGCCATCACTTTGGCAGTACTGATAATGGCCTGGTGGTGGTGGAAGGTAAACTGGTAAAGGGTATATCCATGGAGGCTGCCGAAAAAGCTGTGGAGAAAGAACTGGACCGAATGAAGAATGAACTGGTAAGTGATGCAGAACTGCAGAAAGTAAAGAACAAAACAGAAAGCATGATCGCATTTGAAGATATGAGTGTAATGAGCAGGGCCAGCAGCCTTGCTTATTATGAAATACTGGGAGATGCATCCTGGATGAACTTTGAACTGGAGAAGTATGGTTCAGTCACCACTGAAGACATCTTACAGGAAAGTCGGGTCATCTTTCGGCCTGAAAACTGCAACACGATTCATTATTTGTCTAGTAATTAATTAACAGGAGAAAAGAAAGGAATAATATGCCAGACAGGAAACAAGCTCCCAAAATAGTGGATGCCGTCAATTTCGACCTAAAGCTTAAAAAGGCAGATAAGATCGTTTTGCGCAATGGGGTGGAGATATATGCTGTGAATGCAGGAGCAGAAGATGTCTTATCGTTGGAATGGGTATTCTTTGCCGGCAACTGGCAGGAGGAGCAAAACCTGGTAGCAGCCACAACCAATTTTTTACTGCGTAATGGTACTTCCTCCAAAACGGCTTTCCAGATCAACGAGCATTTTGAATATTATGGAGCCTATCTCAACAGGGCCTGCTATAACGAAACAGCTACCATCACCCTGCACTGCCTGGCAAAGCATGTAAAGGAACTGCTGCCAGTAGTAAAAGAACTGATCACCGACTCGGTAATGCCGCAGGATGAGCTCGATATTTACAAACAAAATATGAAGCAGCGGCTGAAGGTAAGCCTGAAGAAAAGTGATTTTGTAGCTAACCGGATGATAGATGTGTGCCTCTTTGGAGAAGAGCATCCGTATGGAAAATACAGCAAGGCCGAAGATTTTGATGCCCTTAACAGGCAGCAACTGCTCGACTTTTATAAAAAGTATTACCAGCAGGGAAAATTGATCATGTTTGTGGCAGGTAAACTACCGGCCGATATGGAGCAAATGCTGGATCAGCACTTTGGAGATCTGTCTTACAACAATATAGCTACCGACCCTATCCTCGCAAATCCGGCTGTTGAAAAAAAGATCAGGATAACCAATGATCCGGAAGGAGTGCAGGGCTCTATCCGTATTGCCCGGCCCTTTCCGGGGAGAAAGCACCCAGATTTTATGAAGGCTATGGTGCTGAATGCCCTGTTTGGCGGTTTCTTTGGCTCCCGGCTCATGAGCAATATAAGGGAGGACAAAGGTTATACCTATGGCATACATAGTTATTTGCAGAACCATGTTCACGATTCTGCCTGGATGGTAAGCACTGAGGCCGGGAAAGATGTTTGTGAAGCCACAATTTCAGAAGTATATAAAGAAATGAAAGACCTGCGGGAGGAATTGGTGGATGAAGAAGAGCTATTGCTGGTACGAAACTACATGATGGGAGGCATTCTCGGGGATCTTGATGGTCCTTTTCAGATCATAGCCCGCTGGAAAAACATTGTACTTAATAATCTTACAGAGCAATATTTCTACGACTCATTGCAAACGATCAAAACCATCTCCGCTGAAGAATTGCGGCAACTGGCGCAAAAATATTTGCAGCCTGAAGATTTCTATGAGCTGGTAGTGGTGTAAGCAGTTAGATAGTTTGAGGATTTGGGGCTTTATAAGTTTTGTATTTAACTGCCTTAGGTATATGAAAACAACCTCTACCTTTGAATTGTCTTCTCAAACTGGCGAACTATTAAACTTTTGAATTTCTCATGACTTTCGACCGCAAAGACTTATCCAACGATCAGCTAGTTCATTTTTATAAAAACCTGCTCTGGCCCCGCATGATTGAAGAAAAAATGCTGGTGTTGCTGCGGCAGGGAAAGATATCCAAATGGTTCAGCGGTATAGGACAGGAAGCGATTTCCGTAGGAGCCACTCTGGCCCTTCACGAAGATGAGTGGATGATGCCTTTGCATCGTAATCTTGGAGTATTCACCACCCGGCAAATGCCGCTTCACAAACTCTTTATGCAGTGGCAGGGTGCACAGGAGGGATATAGTAAGGGAAGGGAAAGAAGTTTTCACTTTGGCAATAAGGAACACCATATCTGCGGAATGATCTCTCATCTCGGTCCACAACTGGCTATTGCCGATGGTGTGGCATTAGCCCATAAATTAAAAAATGAACAAAAAGTATCATTGGCCTTCACAGGTGATGGAGGCACCAGCGAAGGCGATTTTCATGAGGCATTGAATACGGCAGCCGTGTGGGACCTTCCTGTTATTTTTATTATAGAGAACAATGGATACGGATTAAGCACTCCGACCAATGAACAATATCGCTGCATAAGCCTGATAGATAAGGCCAAAGGCTACGGTATGGAAGGTGTTCAAATAGATGGTAACAACATACTGGCAGTGTATGATACTATAAAAGGAATAAGAGACTATTGTATCAAAAATCAAAAGCCTTACCTGGTAGAATGCCTCACCTTCCGCATGCGGGGCCACGAAGAAGCCAGCGGCACTAAGTATGTACCACAGGACCTGTTCAAGCTGTGGGAAATGAAAGACCCGATCAGGAACTATGAGCAGTTTTTGATAGACATCCACGTGCTGACGGAAACAGCCATAGCTGCAATACGGGATGAATTCAAAGAAAAAATTGAAAATGAACTGGCCATTGGATCCAATACAAAACCAGTGGTGGCAGATACGGAAACAGAGCTGGGAGATATATATGCTGAAAAGACTTCAGGTTACGGGAAACAAATTACAGTCGTTGATAATTCAAGAGTTAACTCCAATTTAGAAATTCCGGCCTCTGATCTTCGGTTAATCGATGCTATAAAACAGGGGCTGCAACAAAGCATGCAGCAACATCCCAACCTCATCCTTATGGGGCAGGATATTGCAGAGTATGGCGGAGCGTTTAAGATAACCGAAGGGTTTGTAAGTGAATTTGGCAAAGCAAGGGTAAGAAATACGCCGCTTTGCGAAAGTGCAATAGTGGGCGCCGCACTCGGCCTCTCGCTGGAAGGATATAAGAGTATGATGGAAATGCAGTTTGCCGATTTTGTAACGGTAGGATTTAATCAAATAATAAATAACCTGGCCAAGATACACTACCGCTGGGGCCAACATGCAGATGTAGTGATACGGATGCCGACAGGTGGTGGCGTAGGAGCCGGACCCTTTCACTCGCAAAGTAATGAGGCTTGGTTTGTACACACGCCTGGGTTGAAAGTGGTATATCCAAGTACACCGGCGGATGCCAAGGGATTATTAATAGCAGCTATCAATGACCCCAACCCGGTATTATTTTTCGAGCATAAGGCACTATACCGATCAGTAAGCGGGGCTGTACCATTAGAGTATTATGAAATAGAAATAGGCAGAGCAAAACATGTAAGAGAGGGAGATGAGATATCTATAATTACATACGGTGCAGGTGTGCACTGGGCGGAAGACTACGCTGCCGAACACCCGGAAATCTCTATTGACATACTTGATCTCAGAACATTATTACCGCTGGATTATTTAGCCATCCGGGAGGCCGTACAACGAACAGGAAGGGTTTTATTATTACATGAAGACACATTAATCGGTGGTATTGGCGGGGAAATAGCTGCATGGATCGTAGAACATTGTTTCGGATTTTTGGATGCACCTGTAATGCGTTGTGCTTCGCTGGATACCCCCGTACCTTTCAGCATTGAACTGGAGCAAAATTTTTTGGCAAAGGCCAGACTGGACGAGATGGTGCAAAAGCTGATAAATTACTAACTTTCTGGTACTGTTTTATGCCTTCGATAAAAATAACCCTCTAAAGCATGAAAAAACAACTCCTTTTCCTGGCTTTTTCGCTCATTACCGTTTCTGGTTTTGCACAGAATGAAAACATTGCCGGGAAATGGACTGGTACCATGACATTAAATACCCTTCAGCCAGAAAGGATAATACGTTTTACAGTACACTTCAGACAAGAAGGAAATGTAGTTTGGGGTATTTATGCAAACGGCGACTTTTCAACATTGGATTCCTGCGATTGTGCCGGTAAACTAATCAGCAAACTGAGCGAAAAAGATAATAAGGTAATACTCATTTACCAGGATGGTATTATTGAACATAATAAAATACCACTTGATGTGTGTACAGCGCTTAATTTTTTGCAGGTCTACTACTCTAAAGAGGGAGAAGAAGAATTCCTGAGAGGCAAGTGGTTTGAAGTACCAGAGAACCCTCAGGCCTTCGACCGTGCTTCTGGCTCATTTGCGCTTAAAAAAGTCAATGCGACATCGGATTTTGATGTGGATCAGTATTTTCCCCGTTTATCAGAGCTCATCAAAAAATTTCAGAATAAGTAATAGCAACCGGCCTTAATGGCCGGCTATTTGCACAGGAATAGCTTTTGTGAAACAGGTTTCTAAGTCCCATCCCCCGCTGTTTTCAGAAAAGAATATTTATATTCACTTCCGAACTGATTTTAGAACCAACCATTAAACCATGACAACTTCAACCATTGTCCTCATCGCCATAGGCGTTGCAGCCCTCATTATCATCATTACACTTATTTCCATTTTCAATGAACTGGCCAAAGAACGCATCCTTACACACGAAGGCGCCAGCGGGGTAGGGGCTTGTTTGCAGGAAAGAAACGACCTGATACCAAACCTGGTGGAAACTGTGAAAGGATATGCCGGTCATGAAAATAACACCTTAATTGAAGTGATTAAATGGCGCAACCAAAGCGCAGCGGCTACAACGGTGGACGAACAGAGTACTGCTAATAAGGGATTGAACCAGGCCCTGCTGAATATGCTTTCTCTTACAGAGAGCTACCCGGAGTTAAAAGCAGATACACAATTTCAGGAGCTGATGTCTCAATTGGCCCGTATTGAAGAAAAGATCAACGACTCCCGCCGCTATTACAATGGCACCGTGCGGGAATACAACCAAAGCCTGGCGGTATTTCCCAAAAACATTGTGGCCGGTATGTTTGGGTACAAACCTGCCGCCTTCTTTGCAGAAGATACTGAAGCTAAAGTAGCTCCAAAGGTTAAATTCGGATAAAAATATGCCAGTATGCTACCTGCAACTGATCCATATGAAATATAGCATCACCTTTTTTATATTATTCTCTCTTATTTTTTCTGCTGCTGCACAAAAGAAAAAACAACAGGCTTATTTCTATACACCGGCAAGTGAAAAGTATTTTTCGGAT
Source organism: Chitinophagaceae bacterium (assembly GCA_016786965.1). Taxonomy (GTDB): domain Bacteria; phylum Bacteroidota; class Bacteroidia; order Chitinophagales; family Chitinophagaceae; genus JJ008. Next base: position 9,770 of record JAEUVL010000342.1, on the reverse strand, counting down.
ACAGAAATGGATTCGCTGATATATGATATTTCTGGTGTTATTTTCAAAAACAACTTCATCCCACAAGAGTTATTTGAAAAAAAGTATCCCGGCATAAAAGGATTAGTGATAAATGCGAGCAAAGCCGGCATCGTGCAATCTTTTAAAGAGATAGAAAGTAAACAGGAAAGGAAAAGTATTCCGGAAAAGAGTTCTCCACAGTTTGAAGATAACAAGAGACAATATATCAGCGCTTTGCGGGTACAATTAGAAAAGACCTATGCGAAAACACCAGGGTTGTCGGGCTATTTGTCTTTTGGAATGAGTGACCGTATCACACACTATAATAGTACCGTACTGGTAGGTACCGATGGTAAGCTTACTGTTACAGAAAAGATCACGGTCTTTAACGGCGATGGTCGCCCAAGTTCCGTTTATGGTAATGATAAATCCCTGATTCCTGCTGGTTCAATGAATAATGAGATCAAAAGAGGTATCGTTAGGGCATTTCCAATTTATTATATTAATAAATACAAGTTTTTTCAAAACACAACCTTTATCTTAAAAGAAGTGCTGAAGGATGGCAAAAAGGAAAGTTATCATACCAAAAAAGAGAAGAATGGGATCGTAGTGTATATAGGTAACAGCAACACTTACCTGGCCAATGGTGGATATACTTATACTATTGTATATGAAACTGACCACCAATTAAAAAATCTGAAGGCATACGATGAGCTGTACTGGAATGTGACGGGCAATAGCTGGTCATTCAGGATTGACTCTGCCAAATGTACTGTCATCATGCCCAAAGGAGCTATTCCTTTATCGGGCAAGTGCTACACGGGTCTGCAAGGGGCTGCTAACGAGAATTGTATTTACTCCAGTTCAACCATCGGAGACAGTGCAATCATTATTTTTAAAACGACTAAACCTCTTCTACCCAACCAGGGCATTACAGTTGCTGTTTCATGGCCCAAAGGATTTATTACACATCCCGGTGGCTGGCAGCAAATAAAGTATTGGGTATGGAACAATAAAATGATTTTCTTTTTACCACTTGCTGCCGCATTTAGCGCCATATTCTGTTTTATTTTTTGGTGGAAACACGGCCGTGATCCTGATAAAGGAACAGTATACCCACTCTTTGAGCCACCTCCTGGCTATTCACCCGCTGCATTGGGGTATATCTATTTCCAAAAATACAGCCGTCGGCTTACAGCCGCCATGATCGTAGATGCAGCGGTACGCAACAGGATAAAGATAGAAGTGGAACGGGAGGGCTGGATATTTAAGCATAACGAATATAACATCCGAGAAAGTGATAAACCCGGTAAAGCACCTATCACTCATTACCAGGATTTTGTGAGTGATATAGAGGATCTGGTGGGTACAAGTATTGAAAAGGGAAAGTATAATAGTGAACTTGGCAGCCTGAATGAAGCGATTGAAAAATTTTGCGAGAAGACATATAAGAACAAGGATGGTGGGTTTAGAAAAGGCTACCGGGGTTTGTTTACCTTAAATAGTTCTTACACTACACTCCCTATAATTGTTTGCATAGCTGCGGGCGGCTGGGCTTTTTTTGATGGCATGGTAAAAGCAATTCGGGTAAAAAACTTTTGGCAGATCGGCTATTTTATTGCAGGCTGGATACTTTGTGCGCAGGTGTTAAAAATATTTTCAAGACTCTTGGCTGCTTACAGCCCGGATGGACGAAGGTTGATGGATAAGATAGAGGGGTTCCGTATGTTCCTGGCTACAGCGGATGAAAAAAGATTTGATATGATGAACCCGCCAGAAAAATCGCTAGAGCTATTTGAAAAGTATTTGCCTTTTGCTATTGCCCTGGGTTGCGAGGTGGAATGGGGTGAGAAATTCGAGAATATTATCAATAGTGCATACCTCAACGGGAATGCGACATCATCTTTTTCGCAAAGTTTCAGCAGAGATAGCAATAGCTTCAGTTCGTCATTTGCATCATCCTTCAGCGGGGCTATTTCATCGGCCAGTTCTCCGCCTTCCAGTTCATCAGGTGGGGGTTCCTCTTTTGGCGGTGGTAGCAGTGGCGGTGGTGGTGGTGGCGGTGGTGGTGGTGGCTGGTGATTGTTTAGTATAAAATAACTAAGTATGTTCAGGGAAATTTCATTTGGCGCTTAGTTGCACAAAGTAAAAACAGAATTTACTAAAGCAGGACTCAGGCTTCCGGAGGATAAGAAGTTGCTGGTATTAGCTCATTTGGAATATATTAGAGACTATGGAAAAAACAGCATTTGAAAAAAAATGACCCTTATTTAACACCCGCACCAAACAACGCTTTGCCCGCTCTTATACCCAAATGCTTTTCATCCTCCACTGTCAGCACCCCATTCACTATTACAAAATGAAATCCTTTGGAATAGGCATGAGGTTTTTCAAACGTAGATAGATCTTTTACTTCTTTTTCATCAAAAATGATGATATCTGCGGCATATCCCTCTCTCAGCAGGCCGCGGTCTTTCAATTGAAACTTGAGAGCAGGTAAAGAAGTCATCCGGCGAATAGCTTCTTCCAGGGGTATCACTTTTTCCTCCCGCACATATTTTGATAAAACCCTAGCATTGGTGCCATAACCTCGTGGGTGGGGTGAGCCAAAGCCAAAGGTTCTTATCGTGGCATCGCTTGCAAACATATTGAACGGATATTGCATAATGCGCTTTACATCTTCTTCACCCATGCCATGAAAGACTGCGCTGGCCCCACCATTTATCATAATGTCAATCACGGTCAATGCTTCTTCTTTCGACTTATGCTTTCTCCCCTTCATCAGGTTGATCTGTTCAATGCTTTTGCCGTTATAAGAAGTATCGGGGGAATAGTAAGCTACAACTGCGTAACTAAGATGTTTAAGTTTCCTTTTTTTGAGCCGTTCCTGGATATGAGTGATGACCTGCTTTTTGATCTCAGGACGTTGCAATCTTGCTTTGATGGAATCCTGCCCATCAGCGAGTATCTCATCGGGAATTAAAGTGCTGATCGAAGTACTGCTGGCAGTATATGGATATTGATCAATAGTAACATCTATACCTTCCTGCCGGGCTTTTTCGATCATGGGCACGGTTATTTTACTTCGTCCCCAGTTTTGCTGACCGCTCAATTTGAAATGGGATATCTGAACCGGCAGTTTTGCTTCCCGGCCAATAGTAAGCGCTTCGTTAATAGCCTGAATAACACTGTCGCCTTCGTCCCGCATGTGGCTGGCATAAACCCCATTATATTTTGAAGCAATTTTCGCAAGGCCTATGATCTCAGATGTTTTAGTATATGTACCGGGTATGTATATAAGACCAGTAGAAAGGCCAACGGCCCCGTCCCGCATGGCCTTATCAACAGTGGCTTCCATTTTTTGCATTTCTTCCGGTGTCGCATCCCGGTTCGCACGGCCCATCACAGCTTTGCGCACATCATTGTGACCAATTAACGCAGCCACATTGATAGAAAGCTTCAGAGAATCAATATAACGCAAGTATTTGTAAATATCTGTTTCAGAGGAGCCACAGTTACCTGTAATACAGGTTGTCACTCCATCCAGAATGAAATTGGTAGCATTGGGGTCCTTGGCTTCATCACCTTCAAGGTGTGTGTGTACATCAATAAAGCCCGGTGCTACTATAAGCCCCTTCGCATCAATTACTTTTTTAGCAATAAAGTTGACTTGCCTGCCGATAGCAATGATCTTTCCATTTTTCACGGCTACATTGCCGTAATACCAGCTATTGCCTGTACCGTCGATGATCTTTCCATTCGTAATTAGGATGTCGCAATCCTGTGCCAAAGCAAAAGAGGGCAGTGATAAAAGAAGTAATATCCATTTCATGCCCCCAAGTTACTGAATATTAAAAGATGCATCTTTTAAAGATCATACATATGGAGTATGAAAGATGAAAAGAAATGGTAGTTTTATTGTGACTAAAGACCAATACCATGCCGCTTGATCAGTCTGAGATAAAAAAATATCTGCAGGATTTTTCTGAAGAATTATTAGCTGAAATTGCATCCCACGCCCAGATCAAAGAGGTGCCGGCGGGAGCAGAGATTTTGCGGGAAGGGCAATATGTAAAAGTATTGCCGATAGTGCTGGAAGGCTTGGTAAAAGTATTTACACGCTACGAGGAAAAGGAACTGCTGCTATACTATATTGGGTCCACACAAAGTTGCATCATGTCTTTTTCAGCCGGACTATCCAATAGTCCCAGTCGGATCTTTGCGATCACCGAAGAAGATTCCCTATTATTATTATTACCAACAGATAAACTGAATAACTGGGTAAAAAAATTCCCTGCTATCAATGATCTCTTTTACCAGCAGTATAATTTACGATATACTGAAATGCTGGATACCATTAACTCGCTTCTTTTTGGCCGTATGGACCACCGGCTCTATAACTATCTCTTGGAAAAAAGTAAGCTGAAAGGGGAAAAAATACTCTCACTCCGCCATAAGAAAATAGCTGCAGAAATGGGTACCGCCAGGGAAGTAGTGACCAGGGTTCTCAAACGACTGGAGCAGGAGGGGAAAGTTCGCCAATTGCCAGAGGGAATAGAAATCACGTAGATTGGTGACTGTGGTCACCAGCCTGCAACGTCGTTGCAAGCTATTTTTACTTTATTAAACCGGGATAATGAAAAGCAAAGCTGCCAGACTGTTTTTAGTTTGCATCATTTGCGCAGGCATCGTAGCCGGTATCATTCTGGTCCTGAAACTTTTTTAATTCATCAAACTATTTAATTATGAAACCTAACATGGGAAACGCTGATCGTATCATCAGGGTATTATTAGCGGCCGTATTTGCATTTCTTTATTTCAGTGGTACCGTTACCGGTACATTGGGACTCATTCTTGTAATCCTGGGTGGGGTGTTTGTGCTCACCAGTCTGGTAAGCTTTTGTCCGCTATATACTCTCGTGGGATTGAATACCTGTCCACGCAAGCAGTAATAAAATATTAAAGATTGTTCAAAGGTTGATGGTTAATAGTTAAAGGGGGAATGCAGCGCATTCCCCCTTTTTTTAATCATCTTTACTTCCTTTGTCTCCTACAAACCATTGCTCTTTATTCTTGAACAATACATTAAAAGTAGTAAGAGAGCCATAGCATCGGGTGATGTATTGCTGGATATTTACTTTTTCTTCGTCGCTGAGGGTTTTATTGCTGTTGATGTTTTGCTCCAGCACTCTTAGTCGGTCCCGAAGCATTACAATTTTATGAAAGAAGTCATCGATTGGAATTTCTTTAGGTTTTAAACTTTTGTCTGCCGGCTGCAACAGCATGGTTCCTTTGACCCATTTATCGCCCAAGGGTACATTTTCAGTAAGGCCTCCCCACAGACGCAATATCCTGAGCAATGACTTTTCAACTTCGCTGGTTGTTTCAATTTCAGTACTTATGTTTTCCGGGATAATCTCATCCAGTTTGTCATCTGTTTTATCAATTTCTTTAATGCCGTGATTAATAAAAGAAATGATATAGGTGGCGTATTTGATTCCTACGATGACGCCAGGCCCGAATAAAGTGTGCTGCAAGCGGGTGCCAATACCAAGAGTAACCTGATCCATAATAAGATACTTTTAATCTTCAGCAAGATAAATATTATTTCAGAATGGACTATTAGCTTTGTCTGCGTAATGGCAATAAATAGCATGACAATCGGAGCCCGGAGTACACAATCTGACAAACTGTTTTCTTTTTTTCTTTTTATCAGTATCGGTGTTAATGCAACCGGACTTTTTAATGAAATAATTGAACCAGATGCAGCTTTGTATGCGGGTATTGCTAAGCGAATGGCAATTACTAACGACTGGGTTAATTTATATGGGGACGGGTATGATTGGTTGGACAAACCTCATTTTCCTTTCTGGATGGCTGCGGCCAGTTTTAAGGTGTTTGGTATCAATGCTTTTGCATATAAACTGCCAGCATTTTTGTTTTGGCTGTGCAGCTTAAGATTTACATGGCTTCTTGCCCGCTCCCTGTTTGACAAAGGGGTAGCACAGATAGCTGTTATCATTTATGCCACGGCTCTGCATGTTGTTATTTCCAATTTTGATGTGCGGGCAGAGCCCTATCTTACCTGTTGCATTGCAGGTAGTATATACTATATGTACATGGCAGATAAGAATGGCCGATTGGTTGACGTATTACTTGCTGCCATATGGATGGCCTGTGCTATTATGACCAAGGGAATATTTGTCACCGTTACCATTGGCGGAGGCTTTGTACTCTACTGGGTATTCAAAAAAGAATGGAAGCAGTTTTTCAATTATAAATGGTGGCTGCTACTGTTATTTACTTTTGTACTCATTCTTCCAGAGTTGTATTGCCTGTATATTCAGTTTGATATGCACCCGGAGAAAGTGATTTTTGGGAAAAGGAACGTTTCTGGTGTCCGTTTTTTCTTTTGGGATAGCCAGTTTGGTCGATTTTTTAATTCTGGCCCTATAAAAGGGAAAGGGGATTATTTCTTTTTTTTCCATACAACAATATGGGCGTTCATTCCGTGGTCGATATTGTTTTCAATAGCGGTGTTTAAGCAATTCAACCGCAATTTCTTTGTACCTCAATTGCAATGGATACTTTATGGTAGTGCAGCCATTACTTTTTTGCTTTTTACCTTCTCCAGTTTTCAATTACCACATTATATAATTATTATTTTTCCACATTTTGCAATTTTGACAGCTACGTATTTGAATCGGGTAAGAGACGAAATTAAAAGGATGAAAAACTTATTATTAATTCAATCGATATTGCTTGGTTTAGCAGGGGTGCTGCTGATTGGTTTAATATTATTATATAATTTCCGCTATACTTATGCCGGGGCAGCGTTTGTGCTGATAGTAGCTGGGTTTCTATTAACGAGGTACAGGAAACCAATTCTTGAAAATATTTTGATCAAAACCGTACTTTTTTCTTCGATACTCTATTTGTTCTTAAATCTTTTCTTTTATCCCGCAATTTTACGATATCAATCAGGTATGATGGCAGGCAAATGGATACAAGAAACGAATGCGCAAGGGCCAATCGCTATTTATCGCAACTTCTCTTACTCATTTGAATTTTATGCTCCCGGTATTATAATGCAGACTGATGACAGAAAAAAATTAGACCCGTTTGCACGAGGAAGAAAGGTGCTGATATATACTGCAAAAGAAAATATTAAGGAACTTGAAGCTGCTAACTACTCAGTCGAGTTGTTACAAAGCTTTTCTCACTTCCCTGTTAGCAAACTGGATATTAAGTTTTTAACTAATAGCACCCGACAGACTCAGGTAAAGGAAATGGTGCTTGTGAGAGTATTATTACCGTCTTTATAAAGACGACACTGATAATAAAACCCGTTCAAACTTTTTAAGTGCCTCAATGACTAATTCTTTAGGTCTTATTGGGTCAGTTGGTATATATTCTGCAAAGGGAAGAATATGTTATTGTTTAAACTTCCCATATACCGCCTGCCCCGGAAAAAAATTTGCTACCGTTTTCCCGTTCTTTAAAATAAAATTTCCATTTACCATTACATATTCAATACCAGCAGAAAACTCCAGCCCTTTTTCAAATGTGGCTTTATCAATAATGGTATTGGGATTAAAAATGGTAATGTCAGCATCAGCACCCACCTGTACCCTTCCTTTAAAGCGCATCATGGGGGCAATGTTTTCCAAACGCTTTGCAGGCAAGAGTGTCATTTTTTCAATAGCCGTATTCAGGTCAATCACTTTTTCTTCTCTTACATATTTACCCAGTACTCTGGAGAAAGTACCAGCCGTTCTTGGATGCGCCAGCTTTGCATAGGTCATTCCGTCGGAAGCAATCATTACGCTGGGAGCGGCTATCCCTGTTTTTATCCATTCCGGTTTCATTACATGAAGAATGACAACGCCGCCAGTTTTACGATAGGCATCGAATGTTTCTTTTGTAAGCCGTTCACCAGTTGCCACCCATTGTAAATCGCCATAACTAATACCTAACCGTTGCTGCCAGCCTTCATCAAACATAGCACTTTGCAGCCCGGTGGAACCAGCCGTGTAGGGATACAATTCAGTGCTGATGTCAAAACCCTTTTTATTTGCATCATTTACCATCTCCAGCGACAGTCCAATATTTCCCAGCGACATACTGTTGATATGAACAATGTGCAGCGGTGCTCCTGTAAGTACCGCAACAGCTATTGCTTCTTGTATAGAGATGATATCTGGTTGTCTTACATGCGAAAACACGAGGGCTTGCAACTCACCAGCTAGTTTATACACCTGAAATAATTCATTGGGATTTGTCTTGGGTAAGTAGCCAATGGGCGCACCAATACCAATACCGCCTTCAGCCAACGAAGCTTTAATATTTACCAATGTCTGATTCAATACATCGGCAGAAATTGTTTCAGTAGCGGCACGTAAAATGATGTTGGTCATTGCTCCGATATTTGCTTCTCCCTTCAGCGTAAATTGTAGTAAACTATCTACAGCATTCTTGTATTTACCAATTGCTTTAAAGCGTTCAAAAGGCCAGTTTACACTCGCTCCGTAATTAATAAGTGCTTTACCTTTCCTGGATTCGTACCATTTACCCAAATGTTCAATACCCCATTCCAGTTCCAAAGCTGTTGTAATTCCGTCGTGCAATTGGTATTCCTGCTCCACGTTGCTGCGGCCATGTATATGCATATCAATAAAACCAGGGGCTACAACGAGTCCACTTACATTGATGGTTTGTTTTCCTTTCAATGGTTCAGCTGAAATTTGCGCAATGCGGCTATTGAGAATGCCCACATTGCGTATGGCATCCAGTTTCGTTTCGGGGTCAATAACCCGGCCACCGGATAACACAATATCATATTCAATAGTTGATTGTGCTGTTGCGTTTAAACAAATACAAAGCATGATACTGAGCCAGAAATAACGGCGCCCTGTCTGTCTGTTAGGTAGGCATTTTTTCCCACCCCGATGACTATCGGGGTTTGCGGTGATGTGTGCATGGTGGCGTACTTCCATGTTGGTGGTTTACGGTTTTGTAATAAAAGGAAATCCTAAAAGACGGTTGATGGCCATCAAAAGATAAGATTTTTTAGCAGAGGAATTCATCTGAGTATAGTTTGTCCGTACACCTTTATAACAAGGAAGGAGTGATTTTACTCACTCCCCCAGAGGTATAACGGTTTAAGGTTAAAAACTGATTATCTCCATATTTTACCAGCTTGTTTTTACTTCGAACTCAAATCTTTCCGCATAAAAAGCAGTTCACTCCAGCTTTCCTGTACATAATCTGCCACATCTTTCAAGTATTGGGCATAGGAACCTTCACCGTTTACAGCTTCATAGGTTTCCTTGAATGGCGGTCTAAAACCAGCCGCTCTTTCTTTTAATCCCTGCTTGTATCTTGTTACTATTGTGTATTGTGCCGGGCCGGAAGAACTGGCGGTATACACAGCAACGGTAACACCTGCAGCCACCCAATTTTTTTTCAGCTTCTTTATGATCTTCACCACTTCATCATTTTGCCCAACTTTTGGATACACATGGGTAATATTGATTTTATCAGAAAAATCGCCAAGCGCCACCGTACTTAATGAATCCTGGTAAACAGAATAACCTGCCGACTGCCTGTCTGTCAAATAAATAGCTATGTTTTTATTCCAATCAGCCTGATGTTCCGGGCTTATATCTCCTCTCGCATCTTCAGATTCCCAGCTTTTAGGGCCTTCAGTAATATGATAGCCGCCAAAATCCGGACCTGTTTGGATCTCAAATACCCTCCAATGCACATCG
>JAEUVL010000913.1 GCA_016786965.1 Chitinophagaceae bacterium | reverse complement strand
TTGTCAAACACACCAAAAAAAAGTTCCGTCCGCTTGCTCTTGCCCGTTTGGGGTATTGGCCTTTTTATCATCCTGTATATAATGGCAGCCTGGTTTTATCCCGGCGGATCAGATGCGGACCGGATGGCCAGCGGCTTCAGCTGGCAACATAATTATTGGTGTGAGTTGCTGCCCTCGCATGCACAAAATGGGGAAGTGAATACAGCCAGGCCGGTCGCCATCAGCGCTATGATCGTTCTGGCTATCAGCTTAAGTCTCTTTTGGTATTTCATTCCCTCGCTTTTCCCTGTAAAGAAAATCACCCGTCTTGTTATCAGCAGTTGCGGTATTGGGTCTATGTTGCTTCTGCCCTTTCTTCTCACTGGTGAGCATGATAGGGTGATGAACCTGGCGGCATTGCTGGGCTGCACGGCCATCCTCGTTCTTTTGGTCCATCTCTTTAAAAATAAAATGTTGGGGTTGTTTTGGCTGGGCGTTGCCTGTCTTTTGCTCTGCGGTATCAATAACTATGTGTATTACTCGGAGGAATTGATTCATCATTTGCCGGTCATTCAAAAAATCTCTTTCCTGGTGTTCCTTTATTGGTTTGTACATTTATCTTTCAGGTTGTATAAACAGCATCGTTAAAGAACAGCTTTACCTGACACACCTCTTTCCATATGGCATTAACATCCGAACAGCTTGACTCCTTTCTTTCTGAAGGGTATTGTAAAATACCCGGTATCATTCCGCCTCCTTTATTGGAGCGGCTTCGCCAGCTCTTTGATGAGCTGATGTATAAAGAAGAATTCAAAGAACAACGCAGTTACTATTTTGCCAACGGGCAAGATCATGTAACTAACCTCGAAAATCTTTGCCATAAAGGAAACCTGGCGGCCCTGGAACTGCTGGGCAGTCCTTTTATGCTGGAGATAGCGGCACATATTTGCGGTCCTGATTTCTTTTTGATACAGGAATTTGCAGTGATAAAGAATGCCGGTGATGAATTGCCGGTGCTCTGGCACCAGGATATGATGCATGAAAGAACAGGTCGCTGCTTTACGGTGGGCATTTACCTGGATGAGGTAAAAGAAAATGACGGCGCA
>JAEUVL010000329.1 GCA_016786965.1 Chitinophagaceae bacterium | reverse complement strand
TCTTTTATTTCGGAGTTGCTCTTAGGCTATGAGAAATAGCACAAACACGGGAGTTGTCATCTGTCAGTTATCATCTATCATCTATCTTTGCGCTATGGGCGAATACTCACTTGGTGATGCGATGAAAAAATTCCTGGAGGGAAGCCGGATCAAAGGCGGTATACAGGCCTTGCAGATAGAGGATGTGTGGGAACAGATCATGGGAAAGACCGTGGCCCGGTACACTCAAAAACTCCAGATATTCGGCGATAAACTCATCATCACTACTGATGTGGCCCCGCTGAAGAATGAATTGAAATACCAGAAAGATAAAATAATACAACGGGTGAATGAGGCGCTGGGAAAGAATGTGATCAAGGAAGTGTTGATACAGTGAGGGTGGTGGTTGGTTAATTGGTTAACTGGTTAATTGGTTTATTGGTTAATTGGTATTTAAAGTTCGCAGTGTTCATTCGTCATACGGATATCCTAATAAACCAATTAACTAATAAACTAATGAACTAATAAAACTACCCCACCCTTACCCTTGGGTCTACCACGCCGTACAAAATATCAGCGAGTATATTGACAAGAATAAAGAAGGTGGCGGCTATGAGTACTGCTCCCATTACTACGGGGTAATCCAATTTCTCCAATGCATCTACCGTTACCTTTCCAATACCCTGCCAGCCAAAAATGTATTCCACAAAGAAAGCTCCTGCGAGTAATTCGGCAAACCAACCTGTGATGGCGGTAATGACGGGGTTCAGCGCATTGCGCAGACCGTGCTTCCAGATCACCTGCCTTTTGCTTAGTCCTTTGGCATAGGCTGTACGGATGTAATCCTGGTCCAATACATCCAGCATGGCGCTTCTTGTTAACTGTGTAATGATGGCCATTGGGCGAATGCCGAGGGTAATGGCGGGTAAGATGAGGTTTTGCATGGTCATCCGCCGGTTTCCTTCATCATCGATGGTGTACCAGCTTCCGGCAATGTGCAGTCCTGTCCAATCACTTAATACAAAGCCAAACACATAGACCATGATGATGCCCATGAAAAAAGAAGGCGCTGATATACCTACAATACTGGAGAAGATGGCTGAGGTGTCCAGCCAGGTATTTTGCTTCACTGCCGCCATCACACCAAGCGGGATTCCAATTAAGATGGCGATGAACATGGCGGCAAAAGCGAGCATGAGTGTACCGGGCAGGGCCTGCATCAGGATGCCCCATACTTCCCGCTTGCTTTGATAGGATTTTCGCAGGTAAGGTACTTTTAATCCAAACTTTGTATTCCCGCCTGCAAAAAAACCATTCAGCTTTTTCTTACTGATATCTTCTTTGCTGTGAAAGCATATTGGCGATACGTCATTTAGATAATACAGGAATTGTTTGAACTTCGGGATGGCCTCTCCTTTCTCATTGATGAGGTAAAGTTCTTTTTTGATATTGGCCTGGGTGGTGGAATCACCGGATTGCCCCATTACAATTCTGGATGGGTCGCCAAAGCCCTGGAAAAGAAAGAACACCAATGCTATAACGCCCAGCAACACCAGCAGGCCATACAGCAATTTTTTGGCAATGAATTTTATCATGGCTGTTTGGAGAGGCTGTCTGCGGCCTGTTCATGTGGTATCAGGGGGCGGTTATCCTGTGCAGGCACTCCCTCCAACACCTTTTTCATTTTGGTAAGTGAGGCGCCGCTGTATTTGGCTATTACCGTACCTTCTTTTAAGAGGAAGATACAGGGATTGCTGCGGGCGGCCGTTTGTATCACTTTATAATCACTTTTGAAAACCGGCACTGATGCAAAGTTTGTTCCTTTTACACTGTTGGCGGCTTCGCCGGGTTGTGAAGTAATGATATAGCAGGAAATGTTTTTTGCGGTCGCATCAGCATATACTTCAGCGAATTTCTTTTTCCAGCCCTCGCCTGCGGCCGTAAACTGCTCAATGAAAAGTAAGACAGCATAAGGTCGGGTGAGCACATATTGGGTAGAGTCCACTCCTGTTTCACCGGATAAAGAAAATCCCTTGATGGGCGGTTCGTTGTTGCTTCCTTTCCGGATCACCTTATCATAGCGTTTTACAAACTCATAGGTCTTGGTGCTGAAGTCTGCAGGGAATTTATCGGCTGTAAACTCTATTACATTCTCTCCTTTTATATATAAAGTAATGTCTGCTTTTTTCCCGGC
>JAEUVL010000776.1 GCA_016786965.1 Chitinophagaceae bacterium | reverse complement strand
AATGGGGCTCGGGTTTCACTACCGGGCAATATGTCAACATGATCTCTGCCTGTGCTGATAATGGTATCAGCAGTTTTGACCATGCCGATATTTATGGTGACTACAGTACCGAAGAGGAATTCGGAAAAGCCCTGCACCAATTACCCGGGCTGCGCAACAAGATCCAGCTAATTACCAAGTGTGGGATAAAAATGCCGGTAGCCAGCCGCCCCTCCTTCCGGATAAAATCATACAACACCAGTAAAGAGTACATTATTGAATGTGCAGAACGGTCGCTTAACAATCTGCATACAGAGTATATAGATGCTTTTCTTATTCACCGACCCGACCCACTGATGAACCCGGAAGAAATAGCAGAAGCATTCAGCCGCTTAAAACAACAGGGAAAAATATTACATGCCGGTGTATCCAATTTCACCTCATCACAAACAGCCATGTTACATAAATATTTTCCGGTTGAAATAAATCAAATTGAAGTCTCCCTGTTATACATGGATCCGTTTCATAACGGGCAACTGGACCAATGCCAGCAGGAAAAAATAGTCCCTATGGCCTGGAGCCCTCTTGGTGGCGGCCAATTACTTACTGATACCACCAGTGAAAGAAACAAAAGAATTGTAACAGCAGCTGCTGCCCTGAGCGATAAATACGCTATTAATATCGAGAATATCCTGCTGGCCTTTTTACACCGGCATCCTTCAGGCATCATCCCGGTATTAGGTACTTCCAAAATTGAACGGTTACGATCAGCAATGGCTGCAGCCGGTCTCCGGCTGGAAGCAGAAGAATGGTTCATGCTGTGGGAAGCATCGGCCGGAAAGCAGGTCCCCTGAATAAATAACATAGCTAGGCAGTAATCCAGCTGTTATTATTGCTCACTATAATCCTTGCATCATTGCATCCTGGGGAGTAATATCAGATCTTCTCTGCAGCTTCCTCACCAGTATTAATCGCCCCTTCCATAAAGCCCTGCCAGTCGGCCAGGTGTTCACCCGCAAAATGTGTGTGAATATGGGACCGCTTCAGTATCGGCATCACTCTGAACCATTGACCCTTTCCATACAATGCATAAGCACCATGACTGAACTCATCGTTGCCCCAGTAGTAATTTGTTTGCCTTTCCAGGGTATCCTTCACATCATCAAAATGCGGCTTTAATGTTTGCAGCACCATATCTTCTCTCCATTTATCCGACTGGTTGGCCACGACCGCTGCTTTCTCTCCAATAGTATAAGAAATGAGTACCCCTTTCTTTGAATCCTGGTTCTTGGTGGCATGATAAAAATAATGCGGCGACTGATCGGTGATCATATCGAAACTCTCTTCTTTCCAAAACCGCTTGCTGAATAACAGCGGGTTTTTATTGATCCGGGCATACTGCAATTCATTCATCGCATTCACCTGGTCGGCGGGCAGGCCCGGTTCCCATTTTATTTTTTTAACGGCAAAAGTTGGCGCAGTACAAATGATCTTATCACCGGTGAATTTTTCCCCGTTACTGCAATGGACGGTTACCCC
>JAEUVL010000235.1 GCA_016786965.1 Chitinophagaceae bacterium | reverse complement strand
GGCGGGAAACGGTCCGGCCGGGTAAAACGAAAATTACTCATAGGGCAAAAATAAGTTTTATTGAATGGCCGCAGCATTACTGCCTGGCAATAACACCAGGTCTTTCTTTAATATAAAACCCGTAGTGATGGTGCCTTTACTGTTCTCAAAAGTGCACTCTACGAAGTTCTTGAATGCTTTATAGCCTTTCACCACATCGCCCTTTAACATATACGCTTTCTTTGGTTTGGACCGCAGGTTAGGGCTTTCAAAGAAAAAAGTTTTAGCCACTTTCACCTGCCAGTAATTGCTGTCTGTATTATAATAAGGGTTGTACCTGGCAAAGGCTATATCTCCGGCTTCACTTCTTCCTATTTTAGTGGTACTGGTGGTTGTAGCTGGGTCACCTGCCTGGAAGCTGGTAATATCATGCGTCTGAAGAAACCAATCTTTTTTAAGCTTATCGTACCGGAAGGTGACCGTCTGTTCCCACCTCCAGCTACTGCCGCCATAAGAAGAAAAAGAGAATTCATTTGTTTTAACCAGCAATGCCTCATACGGATCGCCCATCATACCGCCACACAGGCGGCAGGGTATCACGGAGGTATTGGTGCTGGCCGCCTTTAATCCACCGCCAGGCTGGCGCAGGAGCAATAATACGGGGCGGGCCGCTTCCCATTCGGGGTTTTCAAAACTTATGGTGTCTTCCCCCTTAGTTTTCATTATCAGTATATAATCCTGTAATTTATCCCCGTTCAGGTCACCTTTTCCAAAGTCAAGCATCTCATAGCCCTGCAGCAGGTAGGGTTCTAATTCTTTGGGCAATTCTTTTTCCTGAGCTTGTACGGACAATGAAAAAGCAACAACTATAAAGATGGTTAACAGTTTTTTTGGCATATTGAAGGTTTATGATCGCAATTTCAGTTGCACCACGTTCTCGATATGATGTGTGTGCGGAAACATATCTACCGGCTGCACTTTAGTTACCACATATTTCTCATCCAGTAAATTCAGATCTCTTGCCTGTGTGGCGGGGTTGCAGCTCACATACACTACCGTTGGAGCAGCCATTTCCAGGATTTTCTGCACCAGCTTTTCATGCATACCAGCCCGTGGTGGGTCGGTGATGATGACATCCGGTTTGCCATGAGCGGTAAAAAAATCATCATTACAGATATCGATCACATCGCCTGCAAAAAAGACCGTAGAAGTCAAGTCATTAAGCGTTGCATTCTCTTTCGCATCCTCTATCGCCGCTTCTATCATTTCCACACCAATGATCTTCTTTGCCTTAGCGCTTACAAAAATGCCAATGCTTCCCGTGCCACAATACAGATCATACACCGTTTCATTTCCGCTTAGCTCTGCAAAATCCCTCGTCACCCGGTACAGCCGTTCTGCCTGCTTAGTATTAGTTTGAAAAAACGATTTAGGCCCGATCTTGAACTGGTATTCTCTTCCGCCCTCTTCACCAGACAATTTTTCGATCACATATCCTTTCCCTTTAAAAATCACCGGTTCCAGGTCATGCATACTGTCATTCCACTTAATATTGACCGTGTACAGCAGCGTAGTGATCTCCGGAAATGCCGTTGCCACGTATTCCATCAACTTTTGTATTTTCTCTTGGTCACCCTCACCCACCACAATGTTCACCATCAGCTCACCGGTGGTGCAAAGCCGCACCTGCATCGTACGAAGAAAGCCGACATGGTTTCTTATATCATAAAAACTCCAGTCATTTTTTATAGCAAATGCTTTTACCGCAAGTCGTATCGCATTGGTCGGTTCTGATTGCAGGTGGCATTGCTCTATATCCACGATCTTGTCGAAGAAGCCCTTGGCATGAAAACCGGCACCC
>JAEUVL010000715.1 GCA_016786965.1 Chitinophagaceae bacterium | reverse complement strand
CGGTACTGCTTTGGGAGCAAAGGCAGCAGTTTCAAAAAGGCATCCCGTTGGCGGGGCTTCAACTGTCCAGGTAGCTCCTCCATTGGTAGTTTTAAGCATGATACCCGGGGTCATTATATAACCATTATTCAGGTCATGCATCACAATGCCAGTTAAGTTGCCTACGCCCGTTGACAAAATGTTACCTGTTATATCTGTCCAGGTGGCACCGCCATCTGTAGTTCTGATAACAACTTTTCTCGGAAAACCATTACCAACCAGGAAAACGGTGTTTGCATCAAGTGCAAACATATCCCTGTATTGAATTTGTGGTGTTACACCGGGGAAAGGCAGCGGCAATTTATTCCAGGTCACTCCGGCGTCTGTTGTTTTATAGATCGTATCTCTGCTGCCGGCAGCATAACCTATCAGCCGGGTTGGAAATTCAATATCGGTAAGGTTGGGTTGCAATGCACCAACAGTAAAGCCACTATAAATACTCCAGGTGGCGCCTGCATTAAAGGATCTGTAGATTCTGGATGTTCTGGAAGCTGCTGGTACGCTAAAGCTGCTGGTTCCTACTGCCCATACACTGTCATTACCTACTGTAGCAACATCCTGCATTTGCATAAGTCCGTCAGCATATACCGGATCCAGTGTGGGTGTGGCTGGTGGTGCAACGTTTATGTTACTTGAATAATAAATAGAACCGTTCGTAACGGCAAAATAAGCCTGCGCCGGATTTGCGTTTCTGTAAGCAAATCCATTTATACTATAAAAGCCGCTTACAAAATCAAGGCGGGTCCTGTCCCACCATGTTTTACCACCGTCAGGTGTTACATTGATATTGGCGCTTCCTGTGGCAATACCATCATTACAATTGGCAAATTCCATTTTAGTAAACGCAGCACTTAAAGGAACAGTCACATAATTACTTCTCCAGCCTGGTGCACCAGGCATTGAGTCTGCCACCACACCTAATGATCCCATAGATAAAAATCTTCCGTTGGGAGCAATATCAAGGGCCCACACTCCATTGCCGCTATAGTTTTGCCCGGGAGGTAAGCTTCTTGACTCCACCCAGTTTCTGCCGGTATCAACAGAAGTCCACATCCGGCCAAAGTTTCCGTTTGCGATCAGGGTGCCATTACTTGTCCTTCTCATTTGGTAAGGATTGGAAGCCAATAAAACCTGGGGGTTTGGAATGGGTGGACCTGCATTTGGCCCTTGTGTGGGAGGAAAAGGAAAATTGAGTACTGTATATTTACCTTTTTCAAAAACGCCCGGTGCATTCACATTAGCGGTAGAGTCATTTTTACCAGTATTTACTTTTACAACCGTATTGTTGTTAAACGACATCAAAACCACCGTGGAGTCATTGATGATATTCATTGCCCTGTATTGCTGGGTAACGGGTGTAACTGTTCCAAATGTGGTAGTGCAATTAATTGTATTGGTATTAATTCCCGTATAGCCTATCCTTTCTTTACTTATTGAATAATCGGTAAGCACACCATTTTTGAATTTCCAAAGCAACCCTGCTGCCATAGAGCCGGAGGTTAAGAATGTGGTAAGCGGTGCACAGACTGTAGCGCTGGTTGCCCTAAAACTAACATTAGGGAACAACGTAACACCATAAGAGTTACTACCGCATATATATCCCGTATTGTCATCGATAAATTCAATTCGGTATATGGATTTCAGCTTTGCATCCACCGGCCTTAATACTGAAGGGATACTTGGGTTATTAATGTACCCGACCCGGGAAACCCCGTTAACCGCGGGAGGTGTAATTGAGTCCCAGGTAGCTCCTCCATTCAGGGTTACATATAATCTGGGAATTGAATCAACATTATCATTTACATCCCCTCCGATATATCCTCTGTTTGCATCTAAAAACCAGCATGCGTTGATGCTCTTGAGAGTGGGAGTAAGCGGGGTATTTACCGTGCTCCAGCTGGTGCCGCCATCGGTGGTTTTGATCATCAACCCGTTAGTTGATACGGCATAAGCAATGGTGGCTGTTATAAAATGCACATCATTAAAGTTGCCTTTCGTTATAAAGCCAGTGGCAGGGTTGGTAAAAGTAAACACTCCGTAGGTCCAGTTAGCTCCGCCATCAACCGTCTTGGCAATACCTCCATCAGACCCAACAGCAATGGCATTGTTGTTATCAAAAAAATCAACATCCAGTACGGTAAATCCAAATTGTTTGGGATTACTGAATCTCCAGTCTGTGGTGTTGAAGTTTCCCTGGCCCATGACCAGGATGGAAGAGAGGGAAAATAAAATTACCAGCAGGTAATTCTGCATTTTCCAAAAGCAGGTCTTGTTCATTCTTATTGTCTTTTATTGTTTTGGTATAAAACGAGAGGGCAATGTTATATCAATAGCCAGGGCCTCTTTGTAGAATTAATTCTACAAACCATTGCCGCAAAAAAATCGAATATTGACCCTTGGAAATTCTATGTGGTCTAAGCAATCTATCATACTATTAATCAGCCTTTTCGGTTTCTTATCCACCAAAGCACAGGATAAATCGAACCGGGGAAAGGAGTTTTGGCTCGGGTATGGCTTTCACTGGATTTTTATCAACTCTGATGGTGGAGGGCTTATTCCGGCAAATAGCCAGGATATGGCGCTTTACATAAGCACTGAACAGGCTGCCACAGTTACGGTTTCAATCAATGGAACGGCCTGGACGCAAACACTGAATATTCCTGCCAATACGGTTGATGCTACCATTGTAATTCCCAAAACAGGAGCCAACGATGCCCGTTTACTGACGGATGGATTATCTACGAAAGGAATTCACATAGTTAGTGATGTGCCGGTAGCTGTATATGCACACGTATATGTAAATCAGGGGTCTGGCGCCACTATGCTGATGCCGGTAGAAACGTATGGTTACTCTTATTATTCAGTTAATTACAGCCAGGCTACTTCAGGATCTGTATTACCGAATATCAGCCCTACTACCCAAAACGGCCCCGATTGGTATTCCTGGTTTTATGTTATCGCATCAGAAAACAATACAAGGGTAGAGATAACACCAAGCGATACTACCAAAAACGGGTGGCTGCCGGGGCAAACCTATACGGTGGATCTGAATAAAGGCGAGATATTTAATGTGTTTGGTAAAATGGTACCCGGTAATAGCCAGGCCTGGGCTGCCAGTAAAGACATGACCGGAAGCAAAATAAAATCAGTGATCGGGTCTGATGGTAACTGCCACCCGATGGCTGTGTTCTCCGGCTCCGGTGGTATACGCATTTGCCGGGGTGATGGCGGTGAATATATGCAGCAACAGGTTTTCCCTGCACAGGCATGGGGAACCCGCTATCTTACTTATCACACCATCAATAATACCAATACAGACATCCTGGAGACAAACCGTAACTATTACAGGGTTTGCACGTCAGATCCCACAGCGGTTGTTAAAAGAAACGGCGTTACCCTTACGGGGCTGGTCAATAACTTCTACTACGAATTTCAGGATTCAACCGGCGGGGATTATATCGAATCTGATAAGCCCATATTAGTTTCACAGTACACGGTAAACGATAATCAATGCTGGAATTTTCCAACAACATCGCCGTCACCACCTTCCAATGGTGATCCTGAAATGTTTTACTTAAGCCCCATCGAACAGGGTCAAAAATCAGTACGGTTCTTTGCCAGCAGGCAATCACCCGCTATATCTTACGTCTATACAAATATTGTTCTGCCAACAGCAGGCGTTCCTTCATTAAGGGTCGATGGTACAGCCCTGCCCTCATCACAAATAATTCCTCACCCAAATTATCCTTCTTATTCTGTGGCTCTTGCCAGGTTCATCGGCCCGGCAGCTCAGCATACCATTGTCAGCGATTCAACATTCAATGCCACTATTTATGGTTTGGGTAATTATGAGAGCTATGGTTACAATGTAGGCACCCTTATCAATAATCTGAATAACTATAGCGCCATAAAGAACACAATGAATACATCGGGAAATGTGGACACCTTTACTTGTCCTAAAACTCCTGTTCGCCTCTTTGTAAAATTGGGGCATCCCGCCAATTCCATTCACTGGAAACTAAGCACCGTGCCCGGAATTTTTCCAAATACTGATTCTATTATCAGCAGCCCGGTACCGCTGAATACCGAGATCATCAATGGAAGAACATATTATATATACACTCTTCAGCAGGATTTCACTTTTGCCACACCGGGCACATACAATATCCCTGTTTCCTATTCCGCTACCGTTATAGAAAATTGTAACCAGACAGAAAATGCCAATCTGAAAGTAGTGGTAAAGCCCGGCCCCATTTCAGATTTTAGTTTTCAGAATCTTTGCTTCAGAGATACCACCCGCTTCACCGGAACTCCCACTGCCGGCATCTTTAACCTGGTTAATTATCGCTGGGACTTTCATGATCTTACCAGCCAGATGGGCCTTACTGCAAAAAAATTATATCCCGCTACCGGCAACTACGATGTTCGTTTCAGGGTGTATGCCGATAATGGATGCATAGGCGATACCATAAAAACTATAAATATTAATAGCGGTACCGTGCCCACACTCACTATCACCACAACTGGCAAGCCTTGTGTGGATAGTGTGATGAACTTTACGTCCTCGATTGTTCCCAATGCATCAAACCCGGCTACCTGGTACTGGGATTTTGGTGACGGGCAAACATTTACATCCACATCATCCCATACCGCCACACATAGCTACTCCCCGGCTGC
>JAEUVL010000293.1 GCA_016786965.1 Chitinophagaceae bacterium | reverse complement strand
GGTGAGCTGCAAAACGGACTCGTAAATTCTAATCCCACCCTGCTTATTACAAAGAAAAATATCGATATCGCCAACCTCACATTGAAAGAAAGAAAAGCCGAACGCTGGCCAACGGTGTCTTTCAACTCCGTATATAATTTCACCAGAACGAATAATCAAACGGTCATCAATCCCTTCTCTCCGCTGTTCAGTCAGAGCAAAGGATTTAACTATGGCCTCACCGCCTCCATTCCTATCCTGAACGGATTCAACAATAAACGACAGATAAAGCAGGCTGAACTTGACATCCGCTATCAGCAATTAGTACTTGAAAACCAGCAATCACAATTGAACCTTGCAGTGGTAAATGCCTTCCTTGAGTATGAACAGCAAAAAAAGGCGCTGGCGCTGGAAGAAGAAAATATTATACTGGCACGGGAAAACGTAAGCATTGTCTTCCAGGTGTACAAGCTCAATTCCAATACACTGATTCAATTAAAAGAAGCAGAAAAAAGCCTGCAGGATGCTTATACCCGCCTCATCACCGCAAGATATAATACCAAGTTATCTGAAACGGAACTATTGCGGTTAAAAGGCGAATTGGTAAAGTAGATGCTTGCACAAGAGAGCCTGGACGATCTGAAGTACATAAAACAATTACCCTCTGCATGATTGTGTCTTTGCGAGATACAATATTTAGCCTTTCTTTGTTGCCTAAATCAACTACATGAATCCTCTCGTTGGCATCATCATGGGAAGTGACAGCGACCTGAATGTAATGCAGGCCGCCTCCGATATCCTGAAGCAATTCGACATTCCACATGAAGTCACCGTGGTATCTGCCCATCGCACCCCGCACCGGATGATCGAGTACGCTGCCACTGCCAAGGACCGGGGATTGAAGGTGATCATCGCCGGAGCCGGCGGTGCAGCGCATTTGCCTGGTATGGTAGCTTCCGTAACTGTATTGCCCGTTATCGGTGTGCCAATAAAATCTTCTAACTCTATTGATGGATGGGACTCCGTGTTATCTATTCTTCAAATGCCAAACGGTGTGCCTGTTGGTACCGTAGCATTGAATGCGTCTAAAAATGCAGGCATACTGGCAGCCGAAATATTGGGTACCTCCGATGAAGCCGTTTCCCAAAAAGTGACTGAATATAAGAACTCCCTGAATAACGAAGTGATCGAAAAAGTAGAGAAGATGAAACGGGATGGCTGGGAGAATAAGTTTGACTGATTATATTTACTATATCATAAATACTTCTTTTGTTTTGAACCACTTTGTAAAAGAGTATACTGATATAGAGCTGACCTGTTCATTATAAATCAATAACCTTCTATGTGATTGCCTATGTCCCTATCTGCCTATGTGGTTCAATCGCTGAACAGAATCATTCCTTTTATCCTGGCAGTCGTAGCTGGCTCCTGTGGTAATAGCCACCTGCTCAAAGAAGTAAAAAAGCTGGAGCAATATCCATCAGC
>JAEUVL010000289.1 GCA_016786965.1 Chitinophagaceae bacterium | reverse complement strand
TTTCGTTGCCGGTAAAGCTCAGTTCAAACATAGGCTGGTTCTTTACATGGCCTACGAATGTGAACGATACAGGAACGACCGGATTTTTTTCTGTTGCCATAGCAGCCGGTGCTGCAGCCATTGAGAATACGGTAATAAACGCAAAGGCAATAAGGCGGTTGTTGCTGAAGATCTTTTTCATAATTAAAGTTTTAAAATGTGTTTGATGGGCCAGGCCCTTCAAACGGGTTAATAATCGGTTTCCTCAAAATCATTGATGGGTCGCAATCGGGCTGGCAGCAGATCGGAAGGCAGGCAAATCGAGGGAAGTTAGTTAGTGGCGATGCCGGTTCGTTTCCGGCGGAAAGCAAGTGTAATATGCTTTGATGATGTAAAAGTAGACCAGGGAAAACCGTCCCCAAAACCAATATATGCGTGACTAAAGGATAGCCAACCTTATGATCACTCCTTTAAGTGGTTATTAATCAATAGGGTTACCAACCAAAGCCTGTGCATAGCCAACACGTTTCATCGGCCTGTTAATACTGCTATTTGCATAAAATGGCAGCTGTAAATGGCAAAAATGTGTAAAGCGACCACAACGGCAGGCTGGGTTTATGAGACAGAGCTCATTTTATCTGCTTGTTTTTCGGCTAACTGTCTGGTTTTCAGGTTGGGGTTTTCGTGTTAGGAAAATAGTGGCAGACGGATTTGGCTGGGTGCAGAAATATATTACCTTCAACCGGTTCACAAGTATGCCGGATTGGCATAACTGCCTTTCATTCAACCGAATGGCGGGAATTTTGTTATTGTATTATATGGTTTGGCTAAAATGGCATTGAAACCTAAAAAAGGAGTATTAAAATGGCTTTTAAAAAAGATGATGTAATTATTATTGAACCTAAGGAAGTATTTGTTGGAAAAATGGATGCGCCGGTTACACTTACCGAATTTGGAGAATACGAAAACGAAGAGTGTGCGAAAGTGAATGAGATCGTAAAACAATTGCTGGAAGAGTATGAGGGAAGGATCCGCTTCCAGTTCCGGCATTTCCCATTGACATTGATCCACCAGCGTAGCCTTAAGGCGAGTGAATCAGCCGTGGCTGCAGCGCAGGAAGGTAAATTCTGGGAGATGCACAATGTGCTTTTTGCCAACAGGAGAAACCTGGGTACCACCAGTTTGAAACTGCATAGTAAAGAAGCAGGAGTGAAGAACAAAAAGTTTCTTGATGACCTTGTGAATGGAATGTATGGCTGGCAGGTACAGGATGATATAAAGGAGGGACATAACCGTGGTGTAAAAGAGATACCGGCTTTCTTTGTGAATGATGTGATGGTGACCGGCAAACCAACTTTCGCTAATCTGAGTGCTGCTATTGATGCCGCTCTGAAGAAAAGCAAGACCAAAGCGCCAGCCAAAAAGCCAGCGGCAAAGTCTAAGCAAAAAGTATAAACCTGATAGGGAAATTATATTGATCCTGCTTCATTAAATGGAGCAGGATTTTTTATGCAGTAAATTATTCAGCTATCACTGTAGTGGCTGCTTCTTCCACGGCTGTTTCTTCGGGGGCTGAGATGGATTCAGCTTTCTTAATGCTCAATTCGAAAGAGGTGTTCATGCTGAAAGTGAATTCTTCATTGCGCATTAGTTGCTTGGTGGACTCGTCTTCCTGTAAAATGGTGAGCAGTTCTTTAGCAACGGGAGGAGGAGCTGTGTAATGCTGGTTTCGTCCATTAATGATGGACAGGCTGAAAGTAAGCTTGGCTTTGCGTCCGCCGGCAGCTCTTTCAAAATCTGTTTTGTTCATGGCCAGGGTTTGGTTGCCGCTGCCGGAACGTTTCATCAGAATTTTAATAACGGGTAAGTACTTATTCCAGGCCTGTGCGAACATATCAGAGAGTTTTAATTAAAAATACAGAGATGCGTAAATGCTTGTGGTCCTTGATTACTGTTCAGATAACCGGGTGAATTCTGATCCGTTAAAAATGCGGGCCAGGTTCATGTCTTTTGATTGTTTCCACTGCTCAATATTACCGTTGGAAACGATACGCCAAAAATTCTTAGCCTGCAGTTCTTTGTAATCATTGCCTTTAATGAAAAGGCCACTGATGGTGCTGCGGGTCTTGAAATGAATGTTCAACGCTTTTTCTGTGTGATTTTTTGTTTCGATGTATTTTACAATTGCCTCGGGAGTCATAAGTGGCTTTTTTTGAGTGAAAAAAAGGAGGGCTAACATTATCAGCCCTCCCGTTAATAGTATCAATAGTATTGACAGGTTGAGCTTACCAGCGGTTGTTGCTATTAGAATAAGCAGGCCTTGCAGGTCTCTCTTCTTTTGGTCTTGCTACGCTTACTTTGATAGAACGTCCGTCAACAGTAGCGCCATCCAGTTCAGCGATTGCTTTTTGTGCAGCCGCATCATCACTCATTTCCACAAAACCAAAGCCTTTGCTGCGGTTTGTGTATTTGTCCATAATAACTTTTGCAGAAGTAACTTCTCCATACTCAGCAAAATAACTTTTCAGGTCTTCGTCCACAACGGCGAAGCTCAGGTTTGAAACATAAATGTTCATGTAAATAAATTAACTTTTAAAAATACTTGAGAAATACGCAAGGGTAAAGAAGACTAACTATTAGCAGATCCTTCGTTCCGCACAAGCGGAATCTGGATTAGGGCGTAGCAGTAAAAGATCGTTCACTTACTAAAATGCTGTGTCACTCAAATTAACTGTGCAAAGATAGGGGTAAATGACCACTCGGCGATTTTTAATTTGTAGTCTGTTGGATCAATTACCTACAGGAGGTTCCGTATTAAAGATGTTTCCGTTCTCTTCTTTTTTGCGGATGCCAAAGTTGTAACGGAGATTAAGGCCAAAACGCCTGGTATCGGATACACGTCGGCCGCTTGCATCTACTGATCCCTGCCTGAGCACAAACTTGTTGATGTTGGTACGGAACATATCACTCAGGCTGATAGTTGCCACCAGTTTATCTTTAAAGAATTTTCTGTTGACACTTGTATTCAGGGAGCCAAACGGTTCTATCTCATACAATTGCTGCTGTCCACGCAGCCGTACGAAGCCATTTAATGTAATAACGGACCGTTTGTCGATCTTGAATGTTTGGTAAGTAAAGAATGTCCAGGTGCCTTTTTTAAAGGACAGTGGTTTTCCTTCGTAAAGGCCCTCATAGAAATTATGATTGTATTGTGCTCCGAGTACAAAGAAATAACGGCCACCGGGTGGTAAAGCACCCAGGCCCCGCAGGTACCATTCTTTATTCTTACCGAGATTATCGTAGGTCCTGTATGCCTGGCTTTGGTTGGTATCCGCCTGGTAGGTTACAATTGAAAAAATATCTTTTGTGTCATTCACTCCCACAGCTAATATAGGGCGTTCATCCACACTTACGTTGGCTTCATAGTTTTGAGTGAACTGTGGTCGCAGTGAAGGATTTCCTATCTCTGACAAATACTGGTCGATGTACTTGGGAAAAGGGTTCAGTTGCTCATACACCGGCCTGCTGATGGTGCGCCGGTAAACAAGGTATGCCCGCAGATCATAACCTGCTATTTTCATCAGGTTCTTACTGAGGAATACATAGGGAAAAAGATCGGTGCGGTGTATGGCAAACGTTGTGTCGTCCGGTATGACCTGCTCCCCGTTCATATTGGTGTTTTCCAGCCTGGTTCCCACTTTTAGTACAATATCTTTTCCGAAGGTTTTTGAACCTTGCAGGTACAGTGCATTAATATTCTCCTTGTAATTGAAGGTATTGGTGCGGCCAATATCTTTACTTCTTACTCCATTCATCTCATTCCAGTAGTTGGTAATATTCTTATAGGTGTGAATGGTGGATCTTCCGCCTGTTTCGATAGTGAGTTTATTCTTCAGTTTTAGCTTCAGGTCTGTTTTGGCAGAGAAGAAGTTTCTCTTGTTATCACCAATGCCGTCGCCACCGATCACGGGCAGTGCAGGGCTGTAAAAGCTGGTAGCATACAGTTGATCGGAAGTATTGTGAGAGAAATAGAAGAACACATTGTTCGACCATTCGGAGCCGACGGAGTCCATCTTAAGTTTGGTTTCAATACCATTGCCGATTACGAGGGAGCTGTTTTTATTATTGACCCTGTTCATATTGCTGGTCAATACCTGTGCAGTACTGATCTTACTGATCTCGCTTCCGTTTTCTGTTGTGTTGTCTGATTTATTCAGGTTGATATTTCCGGAAAAATCAATGTTCCACTTCTTGCCGAGATTATAATTGATGCCATAGCCAGCATAATAGGTGTCAGCAGGGTATGTGGTGTAAGCATCCTGCTTCAATGATGAGTCAGGAGCAAAGAGGCGGCTGGACACAATATTCTCGTAGCTGTTGCGGTTGCCATAGTTCAGGTTGATATAATAGCTTTTACGTCCGTCATTATTGTTGAGGTTGAACCCGATGAATTGATTACCGTACACACCTTGCTGAAAGCCACCATTAACACTTCCTGTCATCCCAATCTTTACACCTTTCTTCAATACTACATTTACGATACCGCCACTGCTGGAGGCATCTGCACTGGCTGATGGGGTTCTTACCACTTCAATGCTGGCTATAGAATTAGGGGGTAAATTCTTGAGCATCGTGGCCACATCGGCAGTACTCATTTTCAGGTCACGGCCATTGATCTGTACAGTGGCCGGTGTAAGGCTGCTTATGTATATATTGCCATCCTGGTCTACAAAAAGCCCGGGTGTTTTTTCAATGACCTCATAGCCGCTGGTGGAGGCGGCCACTAAGTTTTCCGGATCAATAATCGTCTTATCATCTTCCTGCCGCATCAACGGTTTTTTAGGTGTAAGGATAACGGCATCAAGCACCTTTCCCGATGATTCAAGTGTAAGGGTAAAGGATGATTGTGTACCGTTGGTGCTGATGCCTTTTTCAAGTGGCAGATAATTGATGGCGGAGATAGCAACAGTGTATTGTTTGTTTTTAGCCAGTATGAATTTGGCAACCCCGGTACTGTCGGCAGCTTTCTGAAAAGTAATGCTGCTGTCGAGCCTGTTGGTGACAGTGATGGTTGCAAAGGAAAGAGGTTCTTTCTTTTGATTGACAGCTTTTATACTGATCGTAGTTTCCTGGGCAGCAAGTGACAATGTAAAAAAGGATACAATTGCAAGGACGCCGATCTTACTTATTAAAGGGAAACACTTAAAAATCATGAGCACAACAGGGCTTGTAAGGTATAGCGACAAATCTATGAAAATAGAATTAAGAACTGGTTAAAAAATAACCAATTATTCAAGTCTGTCTATATTGTTCCTTCCTGTCCCTTTTTTCTTTTTGATTCATGCAGGGCATTTGCTTCATCTACGGAGTGGCTTTGATGAATATTGCCTTCTATTTTAGACAATTCGGATAGTCGTACATAAAATTTTTTAAGTATGGTGAGTTCTTCGGAGCTGAGGTCTTCCACATCAATAAGCCTGTTGCTGGCTTTGGAAGATGCTGCGATCAGTTCATTCAATTTTAATTGCAATGCCAGGGTATCTTTATTTTGTGATTGCTGGATAAGGAATACCATCAGGAAAGTAATGATAGTGGTACCGGTATTGATCACTAATTGCCAGGTATCGGAAAAGTGAAAAATGGGGCCGGTGACCACCCATCCAATAATCAGGAGTAAGGCCAGGAGAAAGGCGGCCGGTTTGCCGGTGGCTTTTGTGGCACGGGCAGAGAATTTTTCAAACAAGACCGAAATAGAGTTAGCCATAAAAGTAAATTTGTTGATTTTTGTAAGGAGAACTGATGATGTAATTTAAACTATAGTTATCTAAATGCTGGTTAAGTTTACTGCTGCTGTTCACCGGTTTGATAAAATGGGAGAGAAAACAGGCTGGACATATATTGAGGTTCCGGTTGATCTTGCCCAGCAAATCAAACCGGGGAACAAGAAGGAATTTAAGGTGAAAGGTAAATTGGATGCTCATCCGATCAAGCGGATATCACTGCTTCCAATGGGTGGCGGCCGCTTCATTTTAGTGCTTAATGCGGCTTTGAGAAAAGCAATAGGAAAAAAACACGGGGCAACGGTGCAGGTGCAACTGCAGGAAGATAAGAGTGAATTTGTTTTTAATAAAGATTTTATTGATTGCCTCAATGATGAGCCTGTCGCCAATGCATTCTTTCAAAGCCTGGCAGGTTCTCACCAGCGGTACTTTAGCAAGTGGATCGATGAAGCAAAGACAGAAACCACCAGGGTGAAAAGAATTGCCCTGGCAGTGAATGCCCTGGCCAAACACTGGGGTTACGGGGAAATGATCAGGGCGCAAAAGAAGACACCCTGATCATTTTTATAAACTTACTTGAAAGGATTTGAATATTTTATATCAGTAGTTACATTCACATCTGTGAGTGTTTTTAAAAAGGCAACAAGTGCCGCTTTATCCTGCGGGGTGAAATTTCCCAGTCGGGGTTGCCCGCCCGGCAATCTTAATTGTGGTGATAAATTAGGATGATTCTTTACACCCGTGCTGTAATGTTCGATTACTTCTTCCAGCGTTGAAAATCTTCCATCGTGCATATAAGGGGGTGTAAGTTCCACATTGCGCAGCGTTGTTACTTTAAAAGTAGCATCCTGGTTCACATTGTTCACGACAGCGCCAAACCCCCTGTCGATGGTCACCAAATCAAGGCCATTATTCTTTTCCTGCGGGGCAGTAAATGTTTCTGACCCGTGACAGGCGGCGCAGGCAGTTTGAGGTAGCAGGAACAATTCTTTACCCCTGTTTTCCTGTGCAGTAAAATTGGGGAAAATGGCATTGGGGGGTGGAGCTGGTGCTGTAGGAAAAGTTGCTCTTCCTGCATCATATTTTGATTGGTAAGAAACAATGGAACGGATGAATTGAGAAAGGGCCTGTGCTATTTTGGTACTGTTTATGGTGCTGTCGTTATTGAATGCTTTTTTGAAAAGGGGGGGATAATAGGCAAGTCCGCGGAGTTTTGTTTCCAGTTGTGGTAGCGTCATTCCCATTTCAACAAGGTCTTGTATAGGCATCAGCGTCTGGGCTTCCAGCGTGGCAGCCCGCTGATCCCAGAAGAAGCGGCCGTTGGGATAATACATGGCATCTATCAGCGACATGGAGTTTCTGCCGGTAAAGCCCCCGTTAAACCCTACACTTTTTGCCACGGGGTCAGAAAAGGCATTGGCTTGTTTATGGCACGAAGCGCAGGAGATCGTATTGTTGATGGAAAGATTCTTGTCATAAAATAATACCCTGCCCAAGGTGGCCCCATCATTGGTTATAGGATTACCGGCAGGGGTGTTTATTTGTCCCTGAATACCAGGCCCCGTAAGGTAGCCGGGAAGGGCGGGGTTAGCATAATTGTATGGAGAGCTGGGCAAATTGAGTACAGCGGCAACCGGGTCAACCGGATTGGTTGGGGTGGGTGTACTTCCATTGTCTTCTTTGTTGCAGGCTATAAATACTAATGTGGCTGAAATGAATGCTAGAATGAGCGATCGGGGTTTGGTGGTTGGCATAGTTGGGGCTTTAGGTGCGGTGTCTGACTGACAGTTTATAATTTAGTTTAAAGAGACCTGGTATAGTTTTCCGGCTCAATTGATTTTGTTTTTTGACGCCCGGCGAACTAAAAATCCTTCTCTCCAATTATTTCTTTTATTTGCAACATGATATCTTCTGTTCATGACTTCAAAACTCCCTTTTTTATCGGCATTGCCGGTGTGGGAATGAGTGCTATTGCCCAGTATTTAAAAGGGACCGGAAAGAGTGTGTCCGGGAGCGACCGTTTTTTTGTGCCCGGCGAATATAACGAAGTAAAGGAAAAGCTGCTGGCAGAAGGGATCGGCTGTTTTGTACAAAATGGAGAAGGCATCACGGCTGATACTGACCTGATTGTGGTATCCACCGCCATAGAAGATACTGTAATGGAAGTACAGAAAGCGAAACAGCTGAACATTCCAATCATCCGACGGTCAGAGCTGCTTTCAATTATTGCTGCCAGTAAAAAAACGATTGCAGTGGGCGGTACCAGCGGAAAAAGTACTACCAGTGCCATGCTGTTTGATATACTGGAATATGCAGGGTTGCAACCCAGTATTATCAGCGGGGCTGGCCTTATCAGTATTATTAAAAGCGGCAAGATCGGCAATGCCAAGGTAGGCGGTGGTGAATGGCTGGTAATAGAAGCTGATGAAAGTGATGGATCAATTGTACAATATAAACCGGAGATCGGTTTGCTGCTGAACGTGGATAAAGATCACCAGGAGATAGAAGAACTGATGAGTTTGTTTGGCACATTCCGGAATAACAGTCAAAGGTTTGTAGTCAACCAATCACATCCTTTATCGAGGCAATTGTCGCAGGACAAGATGCATGATTTCTCTACCGATGCTGCAGTTGAGGCAGGGTATATAGCTTCCGGGTTTAGCCAACAGGGATTAGAAATATCATTCACTATCAACGGGGAGCCTTTTAGCTTACAGGTAGTAGGAAAGCATAATATGGAGAATGCGCTGGCGGCTTCTGCCGTAGCAGCGCAAATAGGAGTGGAGCTTTCTACGAGCGCAGCTGCATTGAAGAACTATGAAGGGATCTATCGCCGTCACCAGGTATTGGGAAATAAGCATGGCGTTTGGCTGATTGATGATTATGGACACAACCCGGTCAAATGTGCAGCGGCCATTGCTGCCTGTCAGCCGGTAGCATCAAAAGTGATTGCCTGGTTTCAGCCACATGGATATAAGCCTACCAAGTTTTTACGGGATGATTTTGTTAAAGAGATAGGTAATGTGCTTCGCCCTGATGATGAAATATGGATGAGTGAAATTTATTATGCCGGAGGCACTGCGGTAAAAGATATTTCTGCCGGAGACCTGATCAGTGATCTGAAAGCATTGGGCAAATCAGCTTTTTTTGTGAGCAACAGGAATGAATTTTTAGCAACTGCAAGAGCACACCTCACCAATGATTGTGTGATACTGCTGATGGCCGCCAGGGATCCTTCGCTGGAGCAATTTGCACAGCAGGTATGGAAAGAATTATAGCATCTCAGGCAGTCGCAAATTCCACCACATTTTCTTTGGCCACCGGTAAGAACATATACCAGCATAATGCCATCAGCAAACCGGGATGAGGTTCGTTGTTCAGGGTGCTGTCCTTTGAAAAACGAACTGAAGTATCGCCTTCTTCAGCACTCAGACCACAGGCTACAAAGGGGGTTTCTTTAGATTCTTTGTATAAGATAAGCTCGGCCAGGGGGTTATTCTGTATGGTGTAGTAAAAGCGTTGGTCGTTCACCGTAATGAAATGTTCTTTGTTTTCTATCCCCAGTTCACCAATCTTAAAACCATATTCAGTTCTTAATACCGTTTTGTTTTTACGAAAACCCTCTTTTCTGATAAGGAAGATCCTTTTTTCTCCTTCGCACTCTACTCTTGCAGAATTGGAGAAGGGATTGATTGTAAGCGTAAGCAGTTTTTTCTCACCTTTATATAACTTGTACACTTCATTATTATTGGTGCCGGAAGACGTTTCCCATCTCATAATAAACAGGTTTGGTGTGGTTAAATTTTAAGAGAAATTACAACCCTTCTTGCTGCCAGCGGGTGGTTAACATAAAATTAATATTAACTTCATATTGGAAACGGGTAGCTGCATAAACTGTGGAGAATTCAGCAATAGACCACATATTTGCAAAAGAAAGTTTGTTCAACTTATTAATAATCAGGTATGCAACAGGACAGAGACAGGAAATTCCTGGAGAGGGCCATTGAGCTTTCAAGGATGGGAATGCAGGGCGGAAAGGG
>JAEUVL010000273.1 GCA_016786965.1 Chitinophagaceae bacterium | reverse complement strand
ACAGAATACAACCCTTTTTCTGCTTCATCCTTTCCACTATGTATCATTTCTGTTATTACCCACATAATGCCAAGACCTAACAATACACCCATATAAGGAGGAAGATGCGTTATTGTTTTAAATACTGGTACAAATAACAAGCTGCCGAGCCCCACCCAAAATACTGTATTTCGTTCCCGCCGGGTATTAGTAAATATTCTCTCTTCATCACCAGCCCGTACCGCATTCCCCTTCACCTGCAGGCTTACTATAAAAGCAGGCACTATAAAACAAACAAGGCTGGGCAAAATAGTTTGTACAATAATACTGCCGGCTGTGATCTGCCCACCTATCCACAACATCGTGGTCGTCACATCCCCTATCGGGCTCCAGGCACCACCGGCATTGGCAGCAATGATCACCAACCCGGCAAACAATAGCCTGTCTTGCTTTTCTGGTATCACAATACGCAACAAAGAGATCATTACGATGGTAGTGGTGAGATTATCCAGTACTGCAGACAGGAAAAAGGAAATAAACCCAATGATCCAGACGAGTTTCTTTTTACTGGTAGTGTTGATTCGGCTGGTAATGATCTCAAAACCATCGTGAGCATCTATCAACTCCACGATCGTCATGGCACCCATGAGGAAAAATAAGATGCCGGCCACTTCACCCAGGCTTTCTGCCAGCAGGTGGGCCGGTGAATGTGTATCCGTAGAATATAAGGCAAACACAGACCAGCACAGCACCCCGGTAATAAGTGCCGTAGCAGCCTTATTGATCCGAATCGGATGCTCCATGGCAATAGCGGCATACCCGATAATGAATATAATTGTGATAAGAGTGACCATAGAGCTAAAAATACTGAATTAACCTTGCACCGTAGCAAAGGCAAGGCTTAACTCTGTCTTTGCTATAATGATTTTACGTAGATTTAGAAATGCGTTTACATCACCTGAAAAACTCTTGCCTCCTTTTGTTGTCTTTGTTTGTTTTTGCCTGTAAAAACAACAAGCAGCAACCTGTTCCTGCTCTGGCAGAACCAACCACCCCCGGTGGTTTCTTTTCTTTTAACAAAGCAGATTCGGCCAACCCGGTATTAAGCGCCGATTCGGCCCAATTCACCTGCCCCATTCTGAATAAAAAGATTTACTGGGCCGAAAAAGATGTATTCAATCCTGCTGCAGTAGTAAGAAATGATACTTTATTTCTGTTGTACCGGGCAGAAGATGTGATTGGTAAATATGCAGGCACTTCCCGCATCGGGCTGGCCTGGAGCCTTGATGGATTGCATTTTACCAGGCATCCTTCACCAGTATTTTATCCGGATAATGATGAACAAAAAAAATATGAATGGGAAGGCGGTTGTGAAGACCCCCGCATTGTACAGGATGAAAAAGGAATTTATTACATGACCTACACCGCTTACGATGGTGATAAAGCAAGAATGCTGGTAGCATCTTCCCCAGATCTGTATCATTGGAAAAAACATGGTCATGTGTTTGCCAATGCAGACAATGGGAAATATGTGGGCCGGTGGAGCAAGTCTGGCTCCATTGTTTGTTCTTATACATCCGGCACTCCCGTAGCTGTTAAACTCAATAATAAATATTGGATGTATGGAGGTGATGTAAATATCTGGGCTGCCACATCTGATGATCTTATAAACTGGACGCCGGTATTAAATAAAGAAGGCGAAAAACCATCCCTGCCAATGCGGCGCAATGCAGCAGAAAATGCCGACCTGCTACAGGTATTTGGACCAAGAGAAAAAAAGTTTGACAGCGACCTGGTAGAACCCGGCCCTCCGGCCATGCTTACCGCCAGCGGTATATGGTTAATATATAACAGCCGCAATGAACGGGCCATTGGCGATACCAGCCTGGCCGACGGCACCTATGCCGCTGGCTATGTGGTGCTGGATAAAAACGATCCTACCATGGTAATAGAACGGTCTGATAATTATTTTATCAAACCGGATAGACCCTACGAGATCAACGGGCAGGTGAATAATGTTTGCTTCCTGGAAGGATTGGTGAAATATAAAGACCAGTGGTTCCTCTACTATGGTACGGCTGATTCAAAGATCGCAGTAGCCATAAAATAAATGCACCCTACATTTGCACTATGTCAATTGAAGTAAAAAACCTGCTGAAAGAATACGGCGAACAAAAGGCCGTAAATAATATTTCTTTTAAAGTAAATAAAGGAGAGATCGTGGGTTTTCTTGGCCCCAATGGTGCCGGCAAATCCACGACAATGAAGATCATCACCGGATATTTGCAGCAAAGCGGCGGTGAAGCCTGGGTATGCGGCATCAATGTGGCAGAACAACCATTGGAAACTAAAAAGAAGATCGGTTACCTGCCGGAACTGAATGCCCTGTACTATGACATGTATGTAAAAGAATATTTAGCCTTCATTGCGGAAGTACACCAGGTGGAAAATCCAAAAACAAAAATTCAAACGACTATTGAAACAGTAGGGCTGCAGGTAGAATCAAAAAAGAAGATCGGTCAGCTTTCCAAAGGCTACAAACAAAGGGTGGGCCTGGCGGCGGCCTTATTGCACGATCCGGAGGTACTGATCCTGGATGAACCTACTTCCGGCTTAGACCCCAACCAGATCATTGAAATAAGAGAAGTGATAAAAAAACAGGGACAAAACAAAACAGTGCTCTTCTCCTCCCATATCCTCCAGGAAGTGGAAGCTATTTGCGACCGGGTGATCATTATTAATAAAGGGCAACTGGTCGCCGATGATAAGCTCAGCAACCTGCAAAAAGAAAACAAACAGCAACAAACCGTAAAAGTAGAATTCAAAGAACCAGTTCAAATCGACTGGCTCAAAAATATCAGAACAGTTACCGGGGTAAGAAACATACAATCCTCCTTATTCAATATTCAATGTACAGATGCAGAATTGGTAAAAAAACAAATCCTGCAACTGTCACTCGATAAGAATCTGAACATCGTTTCGCTGCAAAGCGAAAACCTGAGCCTGGAAGATATATTTAAAACGCTGACGAATTAACACCGCAAATAGCTTTCTTTAAGATACGAATGAACCCCGGCCTTCTCCCGGTGATCCGGAAAAGCTGGGGTTCTTTTATATCAGAAACGGTATCTTAATTAAAATCCTTTCTTATCGGCGGGCTTTTCAGTTGCTTTACCTTTCTCAAAATCACCCCCAAATACTGTTATCAGCTTCGACTTGTCAAAATACTTGCGCAGGGTGGCGTTCACCGCATCAATTGTAAGCAGGTTCACCTTGCTTTGAAATTGCTCATATTCGTCCAGCGTTCTGTCATTCAGCATATAGGACTGAATAAGTCCGGCCAGGTTTTCATTTGCCCCAAGTGTTGATTTCATTTGCTCCTTAAAACTTCCGATCGCCAGCTTCAATTCATTTTCTGTAAATCCATCCTTCAGCGCTTTATCAATTTCCTGGTGCAAGGCAGAGTCCAGCCTTCCTTTGTACGAAGGATTAAAATACGCATATACACCCCATGTACCGGTATTGTATTTCGGTTGTACGCTGATATAACTTCCGGCACCATAGCTCATTCCTTCCTTTTCCCGAAGCCTGTTGGAAATACGGGAAGATAAAAAGGCGCCCCCACCCAGTATATCATTGGCCATTACCACCGCCGGGTAGTCAGGATGCTTCCTTGATATATTCAGATTAACAGCACCAAGCAGCACAGCATTGGTCTTATCAGGAGTATTGATCGTTTCAGTAGCCCCTTTCACCTCAAAGTGCTTTGGTTCAATAGCAGCATAAGAAGCTTTACTGTTCCATTTACCAAATGTATTTTCGAGGAAGGCGATGATCTGCTTTTTGTCCAGTTCACCCACAAAGGTGGATACAGAATTATTGCCTCCATAAAACTCAGTATAATATTCCTTCACATCCTCCAGCGTTACTTTGCTTAATGCAGCCAGCGATTCATCGGTATTGGCTGCATAGAAGGGATGCCCGACAGGATAACCCGTTGTCAGTTTCGATAGTTTCTCATCCACCAGGTTGTCAGGTTCATTCTTACTGGCTTCATAAGCAGCCTTTGTTTC
>JAEUVL010000535.1 GCA_016786965.1 Chitinophagaceae bacterium | reverse complement strand
ACATATGCAGTATCGTTGGGCAACAGCAATAATGCCACTGGTGTAAGTGCCACCGCCCTCGGCGAATACACCACGGCATCGGGCGACAATTCATTATCCGGAGGCAGCGGTACTACGGCCAGCGGCACCTATGCAGTGGCTTTTGGACAGGAAACAACAGCGGGTGGCAATGCGGCCTTTGCTGCAGGCAGTAATGTATCTGCCCCTGGCGATGCATCTGTTGCAGCAGGATTGAATGCAGTTGCATCCGGCAATTTCTCCGTTGCATTGGGTGCGGGGGCGCAGGCTTCGGGGCTATCATCGGTAGCGGCAGGTTTCGAAACCAAAGCCTCCGGTATTATTACCACTGCACTGGGATATAAAACCGAAGCTACCGGTCAAAAGGCAATTGCCATGGGCGAGTTTTCCATTGCCTCCGGCATTGGGACTACAGCAATGGGTGGTTATACCACCGCTTCCGGTGGTTATGCCACGGCCCTGGGTTATCAAACAATTGCCTCCGGCGATTACTCCACCGCAATGGGTGGTGGTACAATATCGTCAAGCAACTTTACATTGACCACGGGCTATTCAACCAGGGCATCCGGCTTTGCCGCTACCGCTATAGGTTCACTCTCCAACGCCACGGGTTATTATACATTGGCTGCAGGTGTGGCTTCCCAGGCCCACGGCGAAGTAGCCACTGCCACCGGTGGATCTACTATTGCCACTGGTAACAACTCGTTTACTGCGGGTGAGTTTACCAGGGCCAAAAGTTTTGCTGAAATGGCCATTGGCCGTTACAATGATACACTCCTTGCCACTGATGGTGCATTGTTTAAGTCGGACAGTAACCGGGTATTTACCATTGGCATTGGCACTTCGGCCAACGCAAGAAAAACGGCACTGGTGGTACAGCAGGATGGCATGGTGGGCATTGGGGTACGCAGGCCCACGGCATTGTTGCATATTAATGGCGATGTAAAGGTGAACGATGATAATTTTATCGAACTGGGTGCCAATATAGCGGGCAAGCAGGTGGATGCCGGCAAAATTGGTTATGCCATTTTTACACCCTTCACACTGGATATTGTTGGCGGCGGCAATATACAGGCTCAGCGCAAAATAAAATTCTGGGCCGAAGCCGGTGCCACTTTTACCGGTATTGTAAATGCCATTGCTTTTAATGCAACCAGCGATGGCCGTTTTAAAACAAATATTCAAACCCTGCGAAACCCGATTGAATTAGTACAGCAACTGCGGGGTGTATCTTATTATTTTAACAGAGAGAAATTTACCGAAAGGGCTTTCCCCGAACAATTGCAGTATGGTTTTATAGCACAGGAAGTAGAACAGGTATTGCCGCATGCCGTGCAAACCGGCAGCGATGGGTATAAAGCGGTAAACTATGCCGCAGTTATTCCTCTATTGACCGAAAGCATTAAAGCGCAGCAGCAACAAATCAACCATTTGCAGCAGCAAATGGAAACGCTGCAAAAAAAACTGCAGTTATTAACAGCAGGCCATTGAGAAGTCAACTTGTAAAAAAACAGCTTATTTTAAAACTTACTATATGCTTACCATCATCACATCCGGCGGCAGCAGCTATTTACTCCTGCCAAGTTGCAAGGGACTTGAAACGATTGACATTAACACCATCGTCCGCATTAAAGCCATCAGCAATTACAGTAAACTGTATTTTGAAAATGGCAAAACCCTGGTGCTGGCCAAAGT
>JAEUVL010000533.1 GCA_016786965.1 Chitinophagaceae bacterium | reverse complement strand
TCGCCGGTATGGCTTACGCTGGTATGGGTGATCGCCGGTATGTTTTCGCTGTTCGGGGCCCTGATCTATGCAGAACTGGGCGCTATGATGCCGGAGACCGGTGGTATCTATGTCTATTTCCGGAAAATGTTTGGCGACTTTGTAGCTTACCTGTACGGATGGTCTGCCTTTTCTGTTATTAATACGGCTGCGGTGGCGGCTATTGCCTTTGTTTGCGCACAGTATGCTGATTATTTTCTGCACCTGCCAAGGTTTGATGCAACAACAGAACAATCTGTTGTACTGCATTTGCCATTTATCGGCGACCTACGGCTGCTGGAGAACTTCGGTGTAAAATCATTGGCCATAGTGATAGTGATGGGATTGACCTGGCTGAATGTAAGGAGTGTAAAGGCGGGCAGTTCGTTTCAGTTAATATCCACCATTGTGAAGATCGGGGTGGTCGCTGCGTTGGTGATCGGTATATTTTTCTTCGGGGAGGGATCTTTTCAAAATTTTTTCCAGTCAGAGGCCCCTAAGCAGGGTGGGGCATTATTAAGTGGTATCATAGCAGCGCTTACCGGTGCTTTCTTTGCTTACGATGGATGGGTGAATATTACTTTTATTGCCGGTGAAATAAAACAGCCGCAACGCAACATCCCCCGGAGTTTGTTTACAGGAGTTATTGCCTGTATCATTGTGTACCTGCTGGTGAACCAGGCTTACCTGTACGTATTACCGGTTGAAACAATTGCGGGATCTTCATTGGTGGCTTCCGATGCCATCAGTGTGGCTATCGGAAATACCGGTGCTGCACTGGTGTCCGCTATGATCGTTATTTGTACGCTGGGCGCCATCAACGGTAATATCATGGCCACTACAAGGGTTACTTACGCAATGGGAAAGGATAAGAGCTTTTTACCCTGGGCAGGAAAAGAGCACCCCCGTTATCAAACACCGGCCAATGCCCTGTGGCTTCACGGCTTCTGGATAGCGGTATTGATCATTTCCGGCTCCTTTGATATGCTGGCCGATATGATGGTCTTCATCAGCTGGATCGCTTATGGTATGGGGGCCGTGGGTATTTTTATGCTGCGAAAAAAAATGCCGGATATGCCACGTCCGTATAAAATATGGATGCACCCGGTGGTCACTATCCTGTTTATTCTTTTTACTACCGCCTTCCTGGTGATAACGGTGTATAACGATATCACCAATTACATGCATGGCCGGCAGCCGGTGGTCAATTCGCTGCTGGGTATATTGATCGTGGCGGCCGGGATTCCTTTTTTCTTTTATTACCGGAGGAAGAAAACACGGGATAGTAAGAGTTAAAAGATAAAAGTTAATAGTTAACAGTTTTTCCCGCTGGAGTACTCACTTTCATAATCACAGGAACTATTAGGGGTTAGTTTTTAACTATTAACCACTACTCATCTTCTTAATGATCTTTCCGAGCATCAGTAATCCATAGTCCGCATCTTTGTCCCAGGGTTTGCCAAAACTGATACGGATACAATTATTGTAATTGCAATTAGCAGAAAATATTTTCCCCGGTACTACTGATATATGATGTTTCATAGCTTCCACCCGAAGCTTGAACGTGTTGATCTTTTTATTTAATTGTACCCAGAGTACAAAACCGCCTGCCGGGCGGGATACTTTGGTATCCTCCGGAAAATAATCAATAATGGCCTGCAGGTAGCGAAGGCATTGTGTGTATAATGCCTTGCGGATATTCTTTAAATGATATTCATAGCGGCCATGCTGGAGGTAATGTGCCATTGCCGCCTGTGTAAGGGTAGGGGAACTGATATTATTTATACGCTTGATCTGTTTGACCTGCTCAGTGAATTTGCCGGGAATGGTCCAGCCGATGCGATAACCCGGTGCCAGTGATTTACTGAGAGAAGAGCAATGCATTACCAATCCTTTGGTATCATAATATTTACAGGTGCGGGGCCTTTTTTTACCAAAGTATAATTCACCGTAGATGTCATCTTCAATCAGGGGGATATTATGTTTGGTGATAAGGGCCACCAGTTCTTTCTTTTTCTCATCGGGCATGCAACCGCCGAGCGGATTATTGAAGTTGGGTACCACCACGCAGGCTTTGATGGTGAATTTTTTAATGGCCTGTTGTAAACTTTCCAGGTCGAGACCTGATACGGGCGAAGACGAAAGTTCCACCACCTTCAGGCCCATACTTTCAATGGCCTGGTATACGCCAAAATAGTTGGGTGATTCCACTGCTACTGTATCACCGGGTTGGGTCACAGCCCGCAGGCATAAGGTCATTGCTTCGAGGCAGCCGGAGGTGACGACGATCTCTTCCGCCTGAATTTTACCACCCCAGTTAAAGGCAAGCTTGGCGATCTGCTTGCGCAATTCAGGATTGCCTTGTGTATGTTCGTAGCTGATACAATGATCTTTGTTCTTACGTATAACATGCATCACCGACTTATTGATCTTGGCTGCCGGCAGCAATGAAATATCCGGAACAGCCAGGGCAAAGTTGATCACCTTCTCATTCGCTGAGACAATATCAGAATAGATAGAAGCGATCATTTCTTTTACGCTCACTTCATGTGATAAGATATCAGGCTGTACCATCTTGGGTAATTCCCGGAAGCGGCGCTGGTTGAACCGTACATAGTATCCGGACTTTGGTCTCGATTCAATAAGCCCTTTGCCTTCCAGGTGATAATAGGCCTGGAAGGCTGTACCCATACTGATGCCGTATTCATCACTCAATACACGAACGGAAGGAAGTTTGTCGCCGATCTTCAATACATCTTCACTGATCATTTTTTCCAGTCCTTCTGCTACCTGTACATAGAGATGGTCTTCTGTGGCAAGGGTTTCTTTTGGCATAGAATTATTTTTAGTAGTAGATGATATCGGAAAGTAAGAAGACAGCAGAATATAACGAATGGTCTTTCTGGCTTACCAGCTTCTTCATCTGATCTAGTCAAAAATACTAAAACTGCATCTGTTTATTCCAAAGAAATAGTAAAATATTTGCCTTGTTATTTTATTATCCTGCAAACAGAAAATGTATTTCAGTTTGTAGAGATGATAACAGTAAGCATTGATAACAGAAATCATTTTTCCATGCACCGTATTAAAATAGTGGATTACCGTCCGGAGCATCAGCCTTATTTCGAAAGATTCAACCGGGCCTGGATTGAAGAATTATTTGAAATGGAACCCGTGGATGAATGGGTACTCACCAATCCGGAGAAAGCCATCCTGGAACCGGGTGGCGCTATACTGATGGCGGAGTATAATGGTGTGCCGGCAGGAACTGTGGGGCTGCGGAAGTTTGATGAGGAGACCTATGAGTTCACTAAAATGGCAGTGGACAACTCATATCGGCGCAAAGGAATTGCAGAAGCCATCAGCTATGCCAGTTTTATTAAAGCAAAAGAGCTGGGTGCCAAAAAAGTGATACTGTATTCTAATAAACTCAATGCGGGTGCCGTGAAGCTATATGAGAAGATCGGCTTTCAGCATGTGGAAGTGGAGAATGATGTGTATAAAAGGGCCAATGTGAAAATGGTGATTGATATTGAAACAGCTGTGCGGGGGGCAGAATTGTATCACCAACATTTATTAATAGCCAATTAAAACCAACGTTATGGAACTACTCACGGACATCGAAGTAAGAAAAGCCAGGCAATCAAAAGTACAGGAGGTGGATTTTACCTCCCTTGAATTTGGTAAGTATGTGGCGGACCACATGCTGGTATGTGATTATGACAAGGGCGAATGGCAGCAACCAATGATCGTACCTTTTGCGAACCTCTCGCTAAACCCTGCCACCCTGGCATTGCATTACGGGCAAACAGTGTTTGAAGGAATGAAAGCCTTCCGCATGGCAGATGGCCGTGTAAATATCTTTCGCATCGACAGGCATTATGAGCGGTTTGTACGTTCGCTGGACAGGATGTGCATGGCGGTACCGCCGCGGGAAATATTCACCGAAGGATTGATGAAACTGGTGGAGCTCGACAGGGCCTGGGTGCCGAAAGAGCCAGGTGCAGCATTGTATCTCCGTCCTTTTATGTATGCCAGTGAAGCAAAGTTTGGGATCAAAATATCAGAACAGTTCAGGTTCGTGATCTTTACCGGCCCGGTACCGGAATTATTTGCGCATCCTGTAAAAGTAAAAGTGGAAACCAATTATATAAGGGCCGCAAGGGGAGGAACGGGTTTTGCGAAGTGCGGCGGTAATTACGGCGGTGCTTATTATCCTACTAAACTGGCAAGAGAGGAAGGCTATGACCAGGTATTATGGACGGATGGAAGAGATAACCAGTTCATTGAAGAATCCGGATCGATGAATGTGATGTTTGTGATCAATAATAAACTGGTAACACCACCTTTATCTGATTCTATATTAGATGGAGTAACGAGAGATTCATTACTCACTATTGC
>JAEUVL010000523.1 GCA_016786965.1 Chitinophagaceae bacterium | reverse complement strand
ATTTAGGAAAGAGCAACTGAAAAAACTGAAGCACTCCATTCTCCACCATGAAGAAGACCTGTACGAAGCGCTGTACGCCGATCTTAAAAAAAGCCGGGAAGAGACCTGGGTCACAGAAACGGGACTGGTTATATCGGAACTTAATGCTGCCATAAAACACCTGCACAACTGGATGGAACCCGAAAGAGTGAGTACCAATCTGCTCAATATGCCATCAGGCAGCAGGATAATGAATGAGCCATTGGGGGTGGTATTGATCATCGGTCCATGGAATTATCCTTTTCAATTGCTTATTAATCCACTTATAGGAGCCATAGCGGCTGGTAACTGTGTCGTGCTGAAACCAAGTGAGTTTGCACCTGCCACAGAGGCTGTGATGAAGAAAATAATCGAAGAAGTGTTTCCCGGTGAGTATATACTTTATGTGCAGGGCGATGGGGCATCGGTGATACCCGCTATGATGAATAACTTTCCCTTCGATCATGTTTTCTATACTGGGAGCACCGCTGTTGGCCATATTATTTACAAAATGGCAGCAGAAAGATTAGTACCTGTTACCCTGGAGCTGGGTGGCAAAAGTCCCTGCGTGGTGGAAAGTGATGCCAATATCAAAGTAGCAGCCAGGCGAATAGTAATGACCAAGTTTTCTAATGCAGGGCAAATGTGTGTGGCTCCGGATTATTTGCTTGTTCACGCATCTGTAAAAGAAAAGCTGATAGCAGCGATGAAAGAAACTATACTTAAGTTTTTTACAGACAAACCCGAAAACAGTTATAACTATGGGAAGATCATTAATGAAAAGCAATTCAGCAGGATAAGCGGTTATCTGGCCAGCGGTACTATTGTATTGGGAGGCAGAACAAACAAAGAGCAGTTGTTCATTGAGCCCACCCTACTGGCAGATGTGCCGGCAGACGCACCCGTGATGGCCGAAGAGATATTTGGACCAGTTCTTCCCATCATTTCTTTTACCAGTTTGCAGGAAGCAAGGGCCATCATTGATAAACATCCCAATCCATTGGCGTTTTATATCTATACTTCCAGCAAGCAAAAAGAAAAAGAATGGCTGGAGGCTGTTCCAGCCGGCGGAAGTTGTGTAAACAATTCTAGCTGGCATTTAACCAAT
This sequence comes from Chitinophagaceae bacterium, assembly GCA_016786965.1. GTDB lineage: Bacteria > Bacteroidota > Bacteroidia > Chitinophagales > Chitinophagaceae > JJ008. Next base: position 2,245 of record JAEUVL010000523.1, on the reverse strand, counting down.
CACAATCTACCTTTTGGCGGACGGGGGTTTAGTGGTACTGGCTGCTACCATGGCAAATATTCCTTTGATACCTTTAGCCACAAAAGAGCAGTGATGAAAACACCCACCTGGTTTGATCCTGCAATTAAATACCCGCCTTTCAAGGGTAAACTTAAATTATTTAAATGGGTGATTCGCTGATGGCTGCAAAAACAAAATACAGAAAACTTAAACGGATACTAATTGTTCTGTTTGTATTCATCATTGCGTTTGCTGTATATGTGGAAATAGCAAACCGTAACTCTAAAAACATGACCTACAGACAAAAAGTACTAAAAGCTGTTTATCCTATGTGGATGTGGTTCACCAAACTTGCTGGTAAGAACAGAAAGGAACTTTCCGGTAGCAAGCAACCCCAGGTTTCTTTTTACTCCTTAAAAGGGGTGTTAAACAATGGCGATACGCTGGATTTCAATAGCCTGAAAGGGAAAAAAGTGTTGCTGGTGAATACGGCAAGTGATTGCGGCTACACGAATCAGTATAAAGATCTTCAGCAACTTTCTGAGGAAAATACGGATAAACTGGTTGTGATTGGTTTTCCTGCCAATGATTTTAAAGAACAGGAAAAAGGGTCAGATGCGGAAATTGCCGCTTTTTGTAAAGCCAACTTTGGAGTCTCCTTTCCACTGATGCAGAAAAGTTCAGTGATAAAGTCTTCCGCACAGCACCCTGTTTTTCAATGGCTCACCGATGCAACCAAGAATGGCTGGAACGATAAAGTTCCTTCCTGGAATTTTTCTAAATACCTGGTTGACGAAGAGGGAGTACTCATAAATTATTTCGACCCTTCCATCTCTCCTGTCAGCAAAGAGGTTGTCAGCGCCATAAAAAAATAAGCCCATGTTTACTAAAGCCGATATTGAAAAGTATTTTAATGCAGAAAAACAAGAAAGCCTGCTTTTCATTCTCATCGGTGCGGCTGGTATCCTCGCAGCTATCATTTTCTTCTTTTTCCTGAAAGAAAATTTTTATACAGGTGCGGCCATCCCGCTTTTACTTATTGGATTACTGCTGGCTGTAGTAGGCTATACCGTCTATAAAAGAAGCGACAGTGATCGGGTTAGGAATGTATATGCTTATGATATGAATCCTTCGGAATTGAAAGCTAAAGAGCTACCCCGGATGAAGACGGTGATGAAGAACTTTGTTATCTACCGCTACACCGAAATATTTTTACTTATCGTCGGCGCAGCATTGTACGTCTATTTTATCAGAGATTTTAGAAACGATTTCTGGCGGGGATTCGGCCTGGCGCTGGCACTGATGGCGTTGCTGGCTTTAACAGCTGATTTCTTTGCAGAAAAAAGAGGAAAGATATATACCAAAGGCATTGAATCATTCATACAAGGCAACGCATGAGCTACACAGATATTACCGGTACGGTCGGTGTTGGTCTCATCCTGTTAGCATATTTCTGCAATACATTCGGCTGGATAAATGGAAAAGACAGATTGTTCTTCCTGCTGAATATTATAGGCGCCGGACTGGCCTGCTATGCCTCAGTTCTTATTAATTACTGGCCATTTGTGATATTGGAAGGTACCTGGTTCCTGGTGTCGTTAGTTGGCTTTATTAAAGTAAAGACATGAGTAAAGCATTTGGTGAACAGAACCTTGCTCTCTTGCTAAAAGGTATGGCACCCATTCTTAATGAGGGAGACTATGTCTTCTGTGCCATTGATGATCTCCAGTCTGTGAATGCGGATGAACTGCTGCTTACATTCAGAGAAAAAGAAGCCATTACCATTATTACCCGGAAAGAGGTGGCTGATAACAACAACCTTACATATTTCTCTGTAATGGCCTGGATCACACTATCCGTTCATTCCTCATTAGAAGCAGTTGGATTAACGGCAGCTTTTTCAGCAGCACTGGCAAATGAAGGAATAAGCTGCAATGTGGTAGCTGGTCTTTGCCACGATCATATATTTGTGGCGAAGAAAGATGCAGAGAGGGCAGTGGCAGTACTAGCGCAACTGGCAGGGTCTTAATTGATCGGACACTTCTCATGATAATTCACCAGCTCGATCGGCGTTTTTTCAAACTCATAGCCGCCATAGGTCCGGGCAATTTCATCAAACACTTCGTTCAATTCTTCCTCCGTCTTTAAAGTGACCAGCTTATTCCTAAACTCTTTGATATTGGGTAACCCTTTCAGGTAATTAGCATAATGCCGGCGCATTTCATTAATACCCACCACCGGGTTT
>JAEUVL010000258.1 GCA_016786965.1 Chitinophagaceae bacterium | reverse complement strand
AAATAAGCGGTGGCTAGCGTGTAGGTAATACCCTGCTCTCTCAGTAAATCGGTTTCTGGTTTTATCAATTCATAGGCTTTTAGCCCATAATCAATACTTTTTTGAAAGCGGTTTTGTTCCAGTTCTATCGTACTGAGGTTTGTGTAGCATACCGACTGCTGACCTGTATTTTCTGTTTGTATTGCATAGTTGAGTGCTTTAATAAACGTTGCCTCAGCCTCTTTATAGTTTTTCAGCTTTGCAAAAGCTTCTCCCATGGCACTGTAGTAGGCAGAAAGATTACTTATGTCTTCAACGCTATCGGCAATTACAATAGCTTTTTTGTACCAGTAAATGGCCGTGTCAAGTTGATTTAATTGCAGCAGTATATCACCCCGTTCGGAATAATTCATGGCCACCATTTGCCTGTTTTTGGTGAAACTGAAATGATAGTCCGACTTATCCAATGCAGCTAAGGCCTTATCGTATTGTTTTAAATCGAGGTAGATGCCATTCATGATACTGTAAATACGGCCCAGCCCATCATTGTTTTTGATTTGTTGGGCATAAACGATGGCCGTGTCGCAATCTTTCAAAGCAGCGGGGTAATTTTGGAGATTTACAAAAACATCAGCCCTGTTTAAATAAGCAAGGGCAAGCCGTTTTATATTGCCAGCTTTTACAGCATAAATAACAGCTTTATTAATATACAATAAGGCGGAATCATACTTTGCGTTATAGGAAAATGCCAACGATGTGGCGTTGTTACATTTTTCCAATCCGGAAATAAATCCCAGTTTTTCTGATAACTCAATACCTTTTTTAAAATACGGCATTGCTTTAAATGGGTCCTGGTAAACGATAGAGACTCCGGTTTTCCAGTACAGGTTTACTTTATTGGTGTCTTCTTTTGCCTTTGCCAGTTGCTGAATCAAGGAATCGGTTTCCTGCTGTGCATTTACATGCCTAAACAAGCAGAAAAGAAGGCACAAAGAAAATAGTATCTTTTTCAAGAAAGACAGTTGAAGTATTCAAAAAATAAGAGTATTCTACTAAGCTACAAAAAAACAGGTTTGCTTTTAAATAGAAGCTCACCCATTCAGGTGAATTTTAGGGTTTCAATGAAGGAGCATTCTAAATTCAGCTTTGCTATCCTTAAAATAGTTCCTTTTGTTGCGGCAATAGCCGGAAACTTTTACGATGATATTTGCACAAACCAATCTCTTCAATAGCTTTTCTATGCATAGCTGTGCCATAGCCTTTATTCTGATTCCAGCCATATAAAGGAAATTCTGTATGCAGTTGTTGCATATAATCATCCCTGTAGGTTTTGGCCAATATGCTGGCTGCAGCAATGGCGGCAAAGCGGCCGTCACCTTTTACAAAGCACTGGTGTGGTACTTTTTTATAAGGAACAAAACGATTACCGTCAATCAATAGCAATTGTGGTTTCCTTTTTAATTTATCTACGGCCAAGTGCATGGCCTTGAAAGAAGCTTTCAGAATATTGATCTGATCTATTTCATTATTATCAATACTTGCTACAGCAAAAGCGATAGCTTCTTTTTCAATAATAGGACGTAATTTATCACGGGTATTTTCCGATAATTGTTTGGAATCATTTAACAGAGGATGATGAAAATCTTTGGGTAGTATAACTGCGGCGGCAAAGACCGGTCCCGCATAGCAACCCCTGCCCGCTTCATCGCAACCGGCTTCAAGTAATTCTTGTTGATAAAAAGGAAGCAGCATTCTTAAGTCTGGTTTTCCCAAAAAACAAAGTTCAGCAGGAAGATACCTCCTGTTACTTCTGTCTTTGTGGGATATGTACTGCAATTTCAGCAATATTGCTTAACAAAAATTGTCTTGAACAAAAATCCACAGCTAACTTTGCACCCTAAATGACACAGGAGTATTCACATCGTTCTTCCAAACCGGTTGCCATCTGGCTGTTAGTGGGTGTGGGAATGATCATCATACAGATTTTGCTCGGAGGCATCACCAGGCTTACTGGTTCAGGACTGTCCATTACCGAATGGAATGTAGTAACAGGTACACTTCCGCCCATGAATGAAGAAAAGTGGCTGATTGAATTTGCTAAATACAAACAAACGCCGCAGTTCAGCCTGCTTAATTTTGACTTTACACTAAAGGATTTCAAATTCATTTTCTTTTGGGAATGGTTTCATCGTTTTTGGGCCCGGCTCATAGGGGTCGTATTCGCTATTCCTTTTATCATCTTTTTAGTTCAGCGGCGCTTTAAACCTTCTATGGTGAAGCCAATGCTGATTCTTTTTTTACTGGGCGCCCTGCAAGGTGTTATCGGCTGGATAATGGTGGCGAGCGGACTTACCGGAGACGCTATATATGTTAAGCCGGCCAAATTAGCTCTTCATTTTGTTTTTGCCCTGGGTTTATTATGCTATACATTTTGGTTTGCTATGGAATTACTGGTTCCGAAAGCAAAAATTGTTACAAATAGGTCAGCAAGGAAATTGACACTGGGCATACTCTGGGTTTTATTGTTGCAGTTGATCTACGGCGCATTCATGGCTGGGCATAAAGCAGCTACAGCAGCTCCCACCTGGCCGGATATAAACGGGCAGTTGATTCCTTCGGGGATGATGAAGAATGAAGAGGGCTTTCTGAATTTGGTGGACAACAGGGTACTGATCCACTTCATTCATCGTGGATTGGCCTATATTTTATTGGTATTGGTTCTATGGCTGACAATTAAATTATATAAAACAAAAGGATCCTCTCTTTTTAATAAGACCCGGTGGTGGCCTCTTGCTTTAGTACTAACACAGGTGGTGCTGGGTATTTTATCTGTATTAACAAGTTTAAAGATAGTTCCCAACCAATGGGGCGTATTTGAATGGATGGCCCAGTTACACCAGTTGGTGGCCATGTTATTGCTATTGTCACTTGTTTGGGTATTGTACTCCGTTCGCAGCAAGCCTGCTGCTTAGAATTGTAATGTCTTCTATATTGGTTAATAAACGCTTATTCCCCTGGGGTATTTGAAAGCCCAGGTAATAATCAGTATTTTTATTGTATCACCATCTTGAAAATTCATGAAAGCCTGGCTCAAAGGATTTTTTTATTCTTTTCCCGTTCAATTAGTGTTTCTGCATGTAAGGAAATACCAGGTGCTGCTGTTATTCTGGTTTGTTCTCTTTGCCACGGTGAACGGCACTTTCATGAAAACGTTCGGGGCAGATTCACTGTTCCTGGCGCCCGAATACCTGGGTAATGTAAACTCTTTCAGTTCTGCTATCGTGGGAGCTTCTATTGGTATGTTCATCATGAGCTGGAATATCGCCACCTTCATTTTGTTTTGCCGGCATTTCCGTTTCCTGGCGGCCACTACTAACCCATTCTTGAAATACTGTATCAATAATTCAATCATTCCACTGCTATTTCTCTGCTTTTATTTCTTTAAGGCATATCGGTTTGATCATTATAAGGAGCTCATTAGTACGACCGAGATCCTGTTCCTTTTTGGCGGCTTCATTTGCGGGTTGATATTCATACTGGCTGCTTCTTTTATCTATTTTTTTAGGGCCGATATCTCTATTCTGAGACGGATGATGCCGGTGATCAGCAATCCCAAATCTTATATCACTCACCTTAGCCCTATCAAAGAGGTATATCATGGTGCGCCACTCATAAAAGTGAACAACTATTTTGAAACCCCGGTAAAGATCAGGCCGGTTAGAGATGTATCACACTACACCAATGAGTTTATTGATTCTATCTTTAAACGTCACCACTTTGCGGCGATCTTGTCAGTGTTTGCGGCATTTCTTTTCCTGGTCTTCATTGGGTTTGTACTTGATTATGCTTTTTTTCAATTGCCGGCAGCTGCCAGCATCACTATCTTCTTCTCCATCCTGATCGGTGTGGCGGCGGCCATCACTTATTTTTTACAAAGCTGGAGTATTCCTTACCTTATCGGGCTGGTAATAGCACTTAATATTTTTTATAAAGCAGATCTGATCGATCCTCGGAATAAAGCGTATGGTATCAATTATTGGAATAAAGAAGAACGGCCTGCTTATACAAGGGAAAATTTGCTGTCGCAATGTACTGCTGTTAATGTAGAGGCGGATAAACAAAATATGATCAGCATTCTAAATGCATGGAAGAAAAAACAGGGTACAGATAAGCCCTTATTGCTGCTGATCAATACCAGCGGTGGCGGCCACCGCAGTGCCACATTCACTATGAGTGTACTGCAGCACCTGGACAGCATTACCAAGGGAACGATCATGCAAAAAGCCTTTCTCATCAACGGCGCTTCGGGAGGAATGATCGGTGCTGCTTATTTCAGGGAACTGTATTTGCGTCGACAACAGGGAAAAAATATCAACTTGCAGGATAAACAATACGTAGATGATATAGCCGGCGATCTGCTGAACCCTTTGTTTACATCTTTCTTTGCCAGGGACCTTATATCACCCGCACAGAAATTTTCTGTGGGGCCATACCGCTATGTGAAAGACAGAGGTTACGCATTTGAACAAAAACTCAACACTAATACAAGAGGGTTTTTAAATAAACAATTAAAAGATTATGTGGCAGATGAAAAGGCAGCTAATATTCCGCTGATGTTCTTTAATTCGGTCGTGACAAGAGACAGCCGTAAGATGATTATCAGCACACAACCAGTACGATTTATGATGCAGGCCCCACAGGATACGAATAATATTCCTGCCGTAGACCCGGATGCAATTGACTTCACTTCTTTTTTTGCTAAACAAGATCCCTTTAATATCCGCATGCTTACGGCCATGCGGATGAATGCTACTTTCCCGATCGTGTTACCCAATGTATGGCTGCCTTCCAATCCGGTCATTGATGTAATGGATGCAGGATTGAGAGATAACTATGGGCAGGAAACTACGTTACGTTTTTTGATCGCTTTTGATGAATGGATAAAAGAAAATACCAGTGGAGTATTAGTGATGCAAATAAGAGACCGGACTGCGGGTGGCTGGGAAGCTCCATACTTATCAGATGACATTAGCGATCATGCTACAAAGCCTTTTTTGCTGTTACAACACAATTGGTTCAAGATGATGGAATATTTTCAGAATGATATGCTGAATTATTATACTACCCGTAGTGGAAACCCGGTATATAAAATTGCTTTTCAATATGCAGCCGGCAATGAAGAGGACAAAGCAGCATTGAATTTTCATCTTACCCGCAGGGAAGAAAAGGACATCATGAATTCCATTCATTCGCCGGAGAATCAAAAAAGTTTTCAGCGAACGATGGAATTATTTAGCAGAAAAACCGAAACAGATTCTATGAAGGTTGAATAAGCTGGAAGCATCTTTTCTTTACTTCGATACATACCTCATCAGGAGTTTCGGCAGGATCACCATCTATATGCAGTGGTGCCTGTGAGAGATTCCGGATTACCAACTTATCTGTTTGAAAATAAATAACCCCCTTTTTATCGATAGTAACTGCTTCTGCCAACAATTTATTTTTCCCCCTAATTTGTTTGAAAACCTGGAACAATAAACTCATTTTTCCCTGGTTGGTTACAATAACGATGTCAAGCAGGCCATCACTTAAGCTGGCTTTGGGGGCAATAGTAAAATTATTGCCAAACTGGTTGCTGTTAGCGATGCTGATAAAGAAAGCATCAGCCTGAAGTATTGTTTTTCCCAATTGTAGCTCAAACTGATATGGTTTTGCCGAAAAAAAATTCTTTACAACTTGTTTTACATAAGTAGTAAGACCTCTTTTTGTTTGTTCGGCAAAATCATGTGCCACCTTAGCATCGAAGCCCAGCCCGCAGAGCATACAGGCAAAATGATCGTTGATATAAAAACCATCGGTAGGCATGGGAGTTCCTGAAAAAATTACATCGAGAGCTTTAGCCGGCTGCTTTGGAATTTTAGCAGCATAAGCCAGCCCGTTGCCAGAGCCGCAGGGTATGATACCGAAATTCACCTTAAAAGGCATGAGGCTGTTCACCACCTGGCTTACTGTACCATCACCACCAGCTATCACTACATCAGTTACTTGCTCTTCTTCAATAATGGGATAGAGAAATGAATAATCACCACTGGCTACAGAAGGAAATACCTGGAAAGGAATATTAGCCTCTGTGGTACGCTTTTCAATAAGCTGTTGCAGATCCTTTTTTGTACGGGTACCGGAAATAGGATTAATGATATAGATGATATGCCTATGCATTACCGCAAAAATAGCGATACAGAAGTTATTGCAGTATCACTGAGCAAAGATGTACCGGTCTTACACGAACAAGGGCTGCTTTAGCCGGATCTCTGGGGATCTCCGTGTAGTAAAGTTCTATTCTGTTGCGACCGGTAAACAATTCCTGCAATTCTGCATTGGTGATAGTGACCGGTTTGGTTACATCTTCCCAGTTTTTCAGGCCAGACCGGTTCGTATCATCTGCCATGATGGTGCGAATGGCTGCAGTATCTTTTTTATCGAAAGCAATGCTGATATTACCAGTCTTACTGAGAGAGCTTCTTTTTATCTTCAGTATATTCTTTTCCGTGTCTTCAGTTACATTTTTAAGCACTGCTTTCCCCGTACAGGAAACAGTCCATTTAGTTTGTGCTTGCATAGTGGTAAGCGTAAATAAAAGGCCGGTTAAAAGAAACAGTTTTTTCATTGCTCAATATTAAATATAAATACAGACTGAAATGTTTAATAACAGGTTGCAGACCACGCCTGTTACCATCTTAATAAAGCACTGGCCCA
>JAEUVL010000414.1 GCA_016786965.1 Chitinophagaceae bacterium | reverse complement strand
GTTCCGGTGTTGGAAGCCCGGAAGGATGACCCAATTTATAGTCCCGTCTCTGAAAAGAGGCGGGATTTTTATTTGTCCGGGCAAAAAAAGCGATTGCAGGATTATGAAATATCCTTACTTTTAGCCCGCTTTTAACAACTTGCCGACAAAACAATTATTTTTTAACACAAACGCTTAATATGAGAAAATTTACACTCCTCATTTTTATGGGTCTCTTCTGTGTTGCGGCTAAAGCGCAACAGGGATATTGGTCCTCGGAAACAGCAAAAGGCGGTATCACCACCGATAAAGCTGTAGCGAGGCCATCCTTCCCGAAAGAATTCAAGCTCTTTACTTTAAACATCGAACCATTACGCCAGCAATTGTTTACCGTGGTAGACAAGCAGGGACGCAGCTCAACGGTGATCTCTCTGCCAAATGCAGAAGGTACACTGGAGCAATTCGAAGTGTTTGAAGCTTCCAACTTTGATAAGGCCTTACAAGCCCGGTTTCCTGAGATCCGTGCTTTTTCAGGTCGCAGCATCTCAGATAAGGGCTCAATGCTGAAGATCAGTATTTCCCCGCAGGGAATACAGACGATGGTTTTCAGGACCGGCTCCAAGCCTAATGAGTACATTGAACCTTACTCTCAGGATCATACTGTATATGCAGTATTCAAGTCACAAAGGGCCAAAGGTGGTTTACCCTGGGTTTGCTCTACTCCGGACCAGGAACTGGCTGCCGGCATTACTGCAAATGTATCTGCCCTTCGCCCGGAAAGCAATGCCGGCGAATTAAAGACAATACGTTTGGCACAATCATGTAATGGTGAATATTCTAACTTCTTCGGCGCTACCAGCTCTGCACAAGTAGCATTGGTACTGGCCGCTTTCAATGCAACCCTAACCCGTTGCAACGGGACTTATGAAAAAGATCTGGGATTACACCTGAACCTGGTAAATGAAACAACCAATGTAATCTATTACGATCCAACTACCGATCCATATACAACCCTGGGAAGCTGGAATACTCAATTACAGATTGCCCTGAATACATCGTTAACCGGACCGTCAACAACATTAGCCGCCAACAATGCCGCTTATGATATTGGCCATATGTTTGGAGCCTCCGGAGGAGGTGGAAACGCTGGTTGTATAGGTTGTGTTTGCGTTGATGGAGTTGCTTCAGGTACCGGATCTACCAAAGGCAGAGGAATTACTTCCCCCGCTGACAATATTCCACAGGGTGACAACTTTGATATCGACTATGTAGCTCATGAAATAGGCCACCAGTTGGGCGGTAATCACACTTTTTCTTTTCAAAGTGAAGGCACTGGTGTAAATAAAGAAGTTGGTTCAGGTGTTACCATTATGGGTTATGCAGGTATTGTCGCCGGCTTAAACGTAGATGACCACTCCATTGATGTTTGGCATCAGGCTTCTATCCAACAGATCCAGGTAAATATGGCAACTAAAACATGCCCTATTACTATTAGCCAGTCTGGTGTTAATGCTACACCAGTGGTTGCGGCTTTAACCAATTATACAATACCTCCATCCACACCATTTGCTCTTACTGGCTCTGCCTCAGATGCAGATCCGGGTGATGTGCTTACTTATTGCTGGGAGCAAAATGACGATATATCTGGTCAGAGCGGTGCAAACAGTACGGCAAGGGAAAACAAACCTGTTGGACCAAACTGGCTTACCTACCCGGCCACAACCTCTCCAACGAGGCTGATGCCAAGGTTATCAACTATTCTTACAGGTTCTAACCTTACAGGAGCCAACCCAGGCGGTACCGCCGGAATAAGTGTTGAAGCCCTGAGCAACGTAAGCCGCACTCTTAACTTCCGCCTTACGGCCAGGGACAACAGACCTTATAATGGTACGGCAGTTGGTCAGACCAATTTCCAGGATATGACTGTTACAGTTGATGCAGCAGCATATACTCCATTCCTTATCACTTCACAGAATTCCGCAGTAAGCTATGCTGGAGGCTCTACCCAAACGGTAACCTGGTCAGTTGGTAATACCACTGCAGCGCCAATCAGTACTGCTAATGTGAGAATATCATGGTCAACAGATAACGGAGCTACCTTTACTACGCTTATCGCAAGCACCACAAATGATGGTACAGAAACATTTACTGTACCAGCTACCGTTACAACCACTGCCCGTATCAGGGTAGAAGCTATTGGTAACATATTCTTTGATATAAATAATGCGCCAATTACAGTTACCATCCCGGTAAACGGCTATACATTCGGTACACCGACTAACGGTTCTGCTGCATGTCCGGCTGCTGGCCCCATTACTGCTACACTGCCTGTAAACTTCCAGGGTACATACACTGGTCCTGTGGCTGTCGCTTACCTGTCAGGTGCGCCTGCCGGTACTACCGTAAGCGTATCTGGCAGTCCATTTACTGCTAATGGTACAGCTACTGTATCTCTGAGCGGTACAAGTGCTTTAGCTCCTGGTACTTACAATGTAACAGTACAAGGCACAGGTCCTGCACCTGGCACTACACAAAATGCTGTGGTTAGCTTTACGGTTAACCCCGGTTCCGGTCCTGCTATCACGGGTCAGCCTGTAAGTATAGCCGTATGTTCTGGTAACAATGCCAGCTTCGCGGTAATTGCTACCGGTACATACCAGTGGCAGGTGAGTACACCAGCCGTTCCAACGTTTACCAATATCAGTGGTGCTACAGCTTCTACACTTACTCTTACTGCAGTAACAGCAGGTATGAGTGGTAATCAATACCGTTGCATCGTAACAGGCCAGTGCGGAAGCACAACGTCTAATGCAGCGACACTGACAGTAAATGTGGCCCCGGCTGTAACAACGAATCCAACCTCTCAGGCGGTATGTTCGGGCAGTGCAGTAAGCTTTACTGCGGCTGGTACCGGCACACCAGCACCCACGTATCAGTGGCAGGTAAGCACTATAGCCGTGCCAGCCTTCACTAATATAACAGGTGCTACGTCTGCTACCTATAACATTGCCTCCGCCGCTTTGGGAGATAATGGCAACCAGTACCGTTGTGTACTGACCAATGTTTGCGGATCAGTCAATACTACTGCTGCTACGCTTACAGTTAATTCTTCTATCACTGTATCTACCAACCCGGTTGATGCAACAGTTTGCGAAGCCACTAATAT
>JAEUVL010000398.1 GCA_016786965.1 Chitinophagaceae bacterium | reverse complement strand
CCATATTATTACCCCCCGCCCCTATATACAGGTCTGGGTCCCTGTCCCTGTCTGCATCAAAGAACAGTACCGCCACATCTTCCATATCCGCATACAGTTTAAATACCGCCTGCTCCTGCTTTACAAAACCCCCGGCCGTTTTCAGGTACAACTGTCCTGCCTGACCCTTTGCTCCGCCGATATACATATCTTCCAGCCCGTCTCCGTTCACATCTCCCGTTGCCAGCTTGGGCCCTTCACGGGACAGCAACTCCGGTAAGTTCCTTTCATAGTAAAAATCTATATACTCATCCTCCATATGTTTGTCCAGTGAAAAGCTTACCGGCTCCAGCAAACGGCTTGTTGTATCTGCCGGGGCCACCACTATCCCGCTGCCGCCCTCCGGTTGCTCCAGGTAGTGCACTTTGTTCAGTGCCGGCTGCTTATACGTGGTACTGCTGCGGTCAGGCCATATCACTGTCATCGAATCCACAACCGTCAGTTTGCCCAAACCAATGATCTGTTTATAATCCACACTGCTCTGAAAACCCCGGCTGGGTACCAGTTCCCGGTAGAACACCTCCTCCCCCTTGTACACCTTTATCTTGCTACCCACCGCATACCCGTTGCCCCCACGGCCCTTCAGCACCAACCCTATATAACTGTTCCCGTTCTGCTCACGGCTGTTGTTCTTATACACAAAACTCGGCTGGTTCTCATTATTCACCACCAGGTCCAGATCCCCATCATTATCCAGATCGCCATATGCAGCACCATTAGAGAAAGTTGGTTCCATAAAACCCCATGACTCGCCTGCGTCAGAGAAGCTAAGATTACCATTATTCCGGAAGGCTTTATTCGGCATGGGAAAAATGGGAATGTTTCTCAAAACCGAATCCACACTTTGCTTTTGGCCGGATATCACCATATTTTTTACAATGTCGTCAGCAAAGAACTCCATGAAGTCGAGGTTGGTCACATCATGATTGATGCCATTACAAACATAAATATCATTATACCCATCATTATCAGCATCAAAGAATAGAGCACCCCAGCTCCAGTCGGTGGCAGAAACGCCACTGAAGTTTGCCGTTTCAATAAACTGCCCGTTCTTGTTATTCACCATCAGGCAATTTTTCATGAACTGTCGGTAAAGACCCACTTTGATACGGGTATTGTACAGGTCAATATTATCGAAAGCCCCCAACGTCTTCAACCTGAAATCGTCACCGGGCAGCATATCAGTGGTAAAAATATCCGTGTAGCCATCGTTATTGATATCGGCCAGGTCGGCCCCCATAGATGAAAAACTGTTTTGCTCAATGGCTTCTTCCATCTGGTCTTTGAAGGTGCCATTCTGTTGGTTAATGTATAAATAATCTCTTTCGTACGAATCATTCGCCACATATACATCGGGCCACCCATCATGGTTAACATCTCCCACTGATACACCCAGGCCAAAACTGATCAGGGTACCATGAATACCCGCCTGTTGCGACACTTCTGTGAACTTGTTACCATCATTACGGTAGAGGTGATCGCCACCGCCTTTAAAAAAATCAGCTACCGGCCATTGGTCTTCCGGCAGATCTCTTTTATTCTCATACCCTAGATTATTGATCGGCATCGGGCTGTTATTGATAATAAAGCAATCCAGGTCCCCATCCAGGTCATAATCAAAAAAGGAAGCATGAGTGGTGTAAGCTTTTATATCCAATCCATACGCTGCCGCGGATTCTGTAAAACT
>JAEUVL010000233.1 GCA_016786965.1 Chitinophagaceae bacterium | reverse complement strand
ATACCAAAAAGCCAGAAATTCCACCACTTGATCTTACTTGGTTTTTGCTCAGTTTGAGGGATACGTTTGCGGCTTATATTGGTGGCAATGCCGCCTGCAATGATCAGTGCCGGTATCACCCAGGGTTGGCCAAATAAAAAGTAGGTGGCTGCCGCACCAGCTATCATAATGATCCAGGTAATGGTATTTTTGATAGCCAGGGGAAAAGCGGTAAAGGCGGCATAGGCCAGAAACCCCGCCGCCATGGGAGCAATGAATTTAAAAATATCGGTACCCAGTTCTCTTTTGTCAATGTAAGGCAATAAAAAAGATAAGGCCCCCATTAAAACGGATGCAGGCAATATCCAGATAAGTAGGGTAAGAACGGCCAACGGTACTCCTCCTCTTTTATAACCAATTAGCGTAAGAGTTTGGGTGGAAGAAGCCCCCGGCAACAACTGACAAAAGGCATTGTACTCCATCAGTTCCTCTTCAGTTACATAATGTCTTCTTTGTACAAAGGTTTTCATCATCATGCCCAGGTGCGCCTGTGGCCCGCCAAAAGCAGAGATGCTGTGTAAAAAAACAGCCTTTAAGAATGGGATGTGGCGCAGCAGCATGGAGTTTAAATATAAATAAAATCAGCTAAGCAGGGAATGATCAACTGTAAAAAGATCATTTCCTGTAAATTCATTGAAAATATCAGACATGAAGAAGAGTATCCTGGTTACTATGCTGATGATATCCACTTTTCAGCTTTGTGCGCAATCAGACGCAATAAAATTAAAACAGAAAGCTGCTGCTGCAGCCGATAAAATAGAATCTAAGTGTATTGCCTGGAGAAGGGATATTCATGAATACCCGGAGCTGGGCAACCGGGAAACAAGAACAGCAAAGATCATTGCTGACCACCTAAGGGCACTCGGAATAGAAACAAAAGAAGGGGTGGCCAAAACAGGTGTTGTTGGTATTTTACGGGGAGCCAAACCAGGGCCTTGTATCGCATTGCGGGCAGATATTGATGCCTTACCGCTGATTGAAAGAGTGAACATTCCCTTTGCTTCGAAACAAAAAGCCACATATAATGGACAGGAAGTAGGGGTAATGCATGCCTGCGGGCATGATACCCATGTGGCCATGCTAATGAGTGTGGCTGAAATACTGGCGGGTATGAAAAGCGAATTGAAAGGAACCGTGAAATTTATTTTTCAACCTGCAGAAGAAGGTCCGCCGGAAGGAGAGGAAGGCGGGGCAGCGTTGATGGTGAAAGAAGGCGTAATGGACAATCCGAAGGTGGAGGCCATTTTCGGCTTGCATATAGAATCAGATATAGAGGTTGGGAAGATCCAATACAAGCCAGGCGCCTTTATGGCTTCTTCAGACTGGTTTCATATTGTGGTAAAAGGAAAAGGTAGTCATGGTTCACAGCCATGGAAGGGCATTGACCCGGTTCAGGTTTCAGCGCAGATTATCGAGGGCTTACAAAATATTGTTAGCCGCCAGTCCGAACTTACAAAGGCCCCGGTAGTGATCACTGTAGGAAAAATTCATGCCGGCGTAAGAAACAATATCATTCCTGAAGAATGTGTAATGGATGGAACGATACGTACACTGGACAATGACATGCAAAAAGAAGTACATGAAAAAATAAGACTGACGGTGACAAAGATTGCAGAAGCTTCGGGTGCCACTGCAGAGCTGTCTATTGATACGAAAACACTTGTTACCTATAATACTCCGGAACTCGTCAGGAAAATGGTTCCCTCGCTGCAATCAGCAGCCGGCGCCGACAATGTAACTGAAAGAGAGTGGGTGACCGGTGCCGAAGACTTTTCTTACTATGGTACTAAAGCTCCGGCATTTTTCTTTTATCTCGGTGGAATGCCAAAAGGCAAAGACCCAAAGACAGCACCACCACACCATACACCAGATTTTTATGTAGATGACAGCGG
>JAEUVL010000392.1 GCA_016786965.1 Chitinophagaceae bacterium | reverse complement strand
GGCGGCGCTCGGGGTCTTCAATAGTCATGATGTGTTCCACCATTTTCTGCACATGACGTCCATATTCCCTCATGGTCAGATGGTTTCTCGTCGTGTTGTACTCCATATTATCTATATCCATTGCAACAAATGTAGAGAAAGGCTTTTAGAGTTTAAAGTTTAAGGTTTAAAAGTTTTTGAAAGCCCGGAAAATCTGTCGGAAGCAAAAAAGTCATAAATCAGCAAGAAATACACGAAAAGCGGGGGCTGTGTGTTAGTGGCCTCACCCTTTTGGGAGGCAGGCCAGAGATATGGGCATAAAGAAAGGGGCCCCGAACCAAGGCCCCTTTTACAAGCCACCATCCTCTTCCACCTAAGAGGTCATTTAATGATAAGTTGATTGACACATGACAATTGGCTGACAACATCTGTTAGTTTCACCCAATATACCCCACTTTGCAAACTCGCCACCTGGTGATAAGATGTACCTGACGTCACTATCTCTTTTTCCACTGTTTTTTGTCCCTGTGCGCTGAATATTTCCAGCTTCATTTTTCCACCTCCATTATTATCAAATTTGATACCAACAATGCCATTTGATGGATTGGGGGTGATAAAAAATTTCGGCATCGTAGAATTTCTAAGGGTAACCTCTCTGATCTCGCTGAACCGTGAGTAGCCATTAGCATACACCTGTTTTACCCTGAAATAAAATGTGCCGCTTTCCTGATGCCCGGTAGTATAATTATGATCATACTGGTCATTTCCGGAGGTGTTTTTTTCTACTCTGCCTACGGCAGTGAATTGATTTCCGTCGCGGCTTACCTGTGGTTCATAATAATATGAAATACCTGGATCATTAAAACCAGCCCAACTCAACTTTGCCTTATTGTCGGCTATCCTGTTGACCATAAAATTGCGCAGCTGCAGGGGCAAAATATAGCCCGGGCAGGTACAGTACTCTAAACGAAACCGCACAATGGCGGAAGTAGCCACAGTACTGTTATAGTTGCCGCCTGTACAGGTAACATTGGTAAAAGCAGTAATATTATAAGTATAGGTCACGCTATCATGTCCGTAAAACTGAAGCAGGGAGTCAAACCTGTTTACAGTTTGGCAAACCGTCACTGCATTCAGCAGGGTATCTCTTGAAATAGCGACAAAATCAGGGCCAGAGCCCAATATACCATTGGTGGCGCCAAGGGTATATGGGCCATAGTGATGATTTATACTATTAGTTAATGGCGATGATAATCCCGGCCCTGTTATCTGATCCGTTCGTATATAATATACATCGGCTGTTTGAGAGGATGCTGCATTGTTTTCAACACTTACAGAATCCACCACGCCGGTAATAGATACACAGAGGCGTAAACAGGTCACCATGCCCGCCATCGGATCTGCCTGTGGAAATTTGATCTGTAATGTATTAATACCTGCAGGAGTATTTATAGTAGTGTCATAAGCGGTGGTGCCCGGCAAAAAGCCAAAGGGGCATTGAGCAACTGCACCATGATTAAAGAAAAATTGTATCATTACCAGGCCACCAGCAAAAAGAGATCTTAAGTAAGAGTGTTTCATGGGTTGGAGTTTTGGTTTCTTCTTAGTGAATGGCGGCACTGTAAATGTAGAAAGAGCTTTAATCCCCTGCAATTGTACTAATGCCCGATTTCGATTCCGGTATTTAATGAATATCCACAGAAAATATTCCTGTACTAAAACACAATCCGAAAACTGAAAATGACGGTAAGACCGTAGTATAATGAGTGGGTAAAATCCGGAATGTAATAATTACCAGAAGCGGCAGCTATCAGCGTTGTTTTACTAAGGAACTAACACAAGCAACCAATACCTTTGCGGGCAAGAATGATAATTGCAGTCAATACGAGGTTTTTGTTACCCGGATACCTGGAAGGTTACGGCTATTTTATAAGGGAAACTTTCAGGCGGATTACGGAGCATCATCCTGAACATTTGTTCATTTTTATTTTTGACCGGCCATATAGTGGGCAATTTGTTTTCGGGGAGAATGTCAAATCGGTGATAGCAGGTCCGCCGGCAAGACATCCTTTACTGTGGAAATGGTGGTATGATGTAAAAGTGCCGGCCGTTTTAAAAAAATATAAAGCAGATGTATTTGTTTCCTGCGATGGATTTTGTTCGTTGCACACCAAAGTACCCCAGTGCCTGGTGGTGCACGACCTCGCCTTTTTGCACCATCCGTCGTTCATTAAAAAGTCACATCTCCGGTTTTATAAAAAATATACTCCACACTTTTTGAATAAGGCAAAGTCCATAGCTACCGTGTCTGGGTTTTCAAAAGCAGATATCGTTGGGCAGTATAAGATTGACGCAGAGAAGATAGGAGTGGTATTCAGTGCTGGTAAAATAACATTTACGCCGTTGCCTGCTGAGGAAAGAAAGCAGGTAAAAGAAAAATACACACAGGGGAAGGAGTATTTTGTGTATACAGGCTCCATTCACCCACGAAAGAACCTGATGAATCTGCTAAAAGCATTTTCTATATTCAAAAAAAAGCAACAGACAAATATCAAGCTGGTACTCGCTGGCCGGCTTGCGTGGAAATATGAATCCTTTGTGGCGAGCCTGAAAATATATAAATACCGGGAAGATGTGGTAATGACAGGCTACCTGCCGGAAGAAGAGTTGGTAAAGGTTACAGCATCTGCTTATGCCATGGTCTATCCTTCTTTATTTGAAGGCTTCGGCGTACCGGTGCTGGAAGCTATGCAATGTAATGTGCCCGTCATTACTTCCATAGGATCATCGATGGAGGAGATAGCCGGAGAAGCTGCTTTATATGCTGATCCTGGTGATCATACTACTATAGCAGACAAAATGATACTGCTGTATAAAGATGAAAATCTGCGGAAAGAACTGATCGCTAAAGGGCAAGCCGTTGCAGCAAATTATAGTTGGGATAAAACAGCAGCTTTACTTTGGGACTGTATTATGAAGGCAGTTAAATAATAACTGCTGTAATCTGTCAAGCCTTTATCATCTCTGTTCCTATCTTTGCATCCTTCAAATATATTTATGAATAAATCAACAATAACCATCGATGTAATGACTGATATGAACCGGGTGCCGGATTCAATCAACTGGACCGCTTCTGACACTTCGGCAGAGGGTGCACAAAAAGCGAAAGCGATGATGATATCTTTTTGGGATGGAGCAGAAAAAGCAGCACTGCGTATTGACCTGTGGACAAAAGATATGATGGTGGATGAAATGGCTGACTTCTTCTATCAAACCCTGATGACGATGGCTGATACCTATGGCCGTGCCACCAAATATCATGAGCAGGTCGATGAGATGAAGACTTTTGCCAAAGAGTTTTACGAGAAATTCCGGGCAAAGCAACTGAAGGAGAATAAAGCGGATTAGGAAACAAGCCAGGTATCCGATTTCTGATCCCGGCTTTTTTAATTAAAAAATTCAAACGATACAATTATGAGCCTCGAACAAAAAATAATGACCGACCTGAAAGCAGCAATGATCGCCAAGGATGAAGCCGCTTTACGAAGTCTGCGTGCTATCAAAGCCGCTATCTTATTGGCAAAAACATCTGAAGGTGCTGGTGGCGAACTGAAGGAGGAAGATGAAACTAAATTATTGCAGAAACTGGTGAAAAGCAGAAAGGACTCACTGGAAATATTTCAGCAGCAAAATCGCCCGGAATTGGCAAAGAAGGAAGAAGAGGAAATTGCCGTTATAGAAAAGTTTTTACCCAAGCAAATGACCGCCGAAGAGGTTAAAGCGGAACTGATAACCATCATTACTTCTACAGGCGCCTCTTCCCCTGCGGATATGGGAAAAGTAATGGGTGCAGCCACGAAACAACTGGCAGGCAAAGCAGATGGCAAAATGATCTCCACCTTAGTAAAGGAATTGTTATCAAAAAGTTGAATGTTTACCCTTTTAGGTCTGATGTTGAGGGTATTGAAATAACCGAAGGTTTTACACGTTTAACATCAAACTGGTAAATGTTACTTGACCTCATTTTTGCAGTTATCATAGTCCTGTCAGTGCTGAAAGGGTATCAGCGTGGGCTGATAGTGGGTTTGTTTTCCTTTGTAGCAGTTATTATTGGCCTGGCTGCAGCCATGAAATTATCGGCAGTGGTGGCAGGCTATATTGGTAAGGCCGTAAAAGTATCAGATGAATGGCTGCCTGTTATATCATTTGCAGTAGTATTCCTTGTGGTTGTCTTATTGATCCGGTTAGGAGCCAATGCAATCGAAAGAACGGTAGAAGTGGTAACACTGGGCTGGCTGAATAAACTTGGAGGGATTTTGCTTTATGCAGCAATTTATACAGTAGTATTTAGTGTCTTGCTTTTTTATGCAGAACAAATAAAAATACTGCAACCCGAAACCATAGATAAATCAGTTACTTATTCTTTTGTACAACCCTGGGGGCCGGAAGTGATCAATGGCTTTGGGTCCGTCATCCCGGTATTTAAAGATATGTTTGGAGAATTGGAATCGTTTTTTGGTGGCGTGGCGAATGATCTTTCTCCGCAATGACCTTTTAACGCCAGTTTCTAATACAGTTATTTCACTTTTGTGGAATAAATATTCTGTACAACCCTCTCTTCACAAAAACATCTTTTTAAAACAAAGCCATTGCGACTATATTTGCCCTGATAGGCATGTATTTATGAGTCAAATCGCTTAATTTTTGCCTTAAATCGACTATTTTAGCAAACAAAGAATCTGTATAAAACAGGCTGAACAGAATTGACTGCCATGGAGTACGAAATCAAACAATACGAGAAGTTTAAATTCATAGAAGAAGGTACCGGCGAACCGCTGGTGCTGTTGCACGGACTGTTTGGGGCGTTAAGTAATTTTCAACCACTTATAGAATACTTCCGTCAGCATAACAAGGTGATAGTACCCATGCTACCTCTTCTTGAAATGGATATTCTGCATACTTCTGTAGGCGGGCTGGCCAAATTTGTACATAAATTCCTGGAAGCAAGAGACCTGAAAAATGTGCACCTGCTCGGCAACTCGTTGGGAGGGCATGTGGGCCTGGTACATATATTAAAGCACCCGGAAAGGATAAAATCGCTGATTCTTACTGGCAGTTCAGGCCTTTTTGAAAATGGAATGGGTGATAGTTACCCTAAAAGAGGTGATTATGAATATATTAAGAAAAAAACGGAGCTGACCTTTTATGACCCGGCTATGGCTACCAAAGAGCTGGTGGATGAGGTATATGAGATCACCAACAGCCGCATAAAAGTGATCAAGATCATTGCCTTGGCCAAAAGCGCTATCCGCAATAACCTGGGAGAAGAATTGAACCAGATCAAAGTACCAACGTTATTAGTATGGGGAAACAATGATACCATCACCCCGCCGTTTGTAGCTAAAGAGTTTAACAAACTGATACCAAACAGTGAGCTTCATTTTATAGACAAATGTGGCCATGCGCCAATGATGGAAGTGCCGGATGAATTCAATGCTATTCTGCATAAATTCCTGAAAAAACTCAACGAACCTGCAACAGTTGCCTGATCGTTGTTGTCCTGAATATGTTGCTAATAACATAGCACAGTAAAATTAAAGAGCCGCTATCCATGTTAACCAGAGAACTAGTAACACAAAATCTTCCTTACCTGCACCTTACCGACAAGGTGTACCAGGCGCTGCAACTAATGAATGACAACCAGGTTGCCCATCTTCCCATTGCAGAAGGAGAAAAATATACCGGCCTTATCAGCGAAGATGACCTGTTGCAGGCAGAGAACGATAATGACACTTTAGATACACTACAGCAATCCTTTTCTGCTGTTTCCGTAAAAGAGAACGAACATTTTTTAAAAGCGGTGCAGCTTGCGGCCGACAATGGCCTGAGTGTGGTGCCGGTGGTATCGGAGGAGAATGAACTGACCGGTACTGTAACCTATAACGACCTGCTAAAGAACGCCTCCGGTTTCATGAGCCTGAATGAACCCGGCGGATTGATAGTGCTCGAAATGGAAAGTAACCAGTATTCTTTTAATGAGATCAGCAAACTGGTGGAAACCAATGATGCGCAAATCACACAACTCAATACCAGCAACGACGCTGAATCGGGCATGATGCAGGTAACAATCCGTATCAACAAACCAGAGATATCTGATATCATTGCTACTTTTCAGCGATATGAGTATAATATAAAATACTTCTTTGGTGAGGAGCAGTATGCCAATGAACTCCGCAGCAATTATGACAACCTGATGAACTACCTGAAGATATAATATCTTCCTGCCTGATTTTTAATATCCCGTAAGAAAAATCCTGCTATCTTACACACTTTGGCTGAACAGGAATGTTGAGGAAAAGAACATATTGTTATTGGCTCATCGTTGCAATGATGAGCAGCCATTTCCTGCTGGCACAGCAACCTGTTATAGATACTACTGGCGTGGTTAAAATAGACACTGTAACCCCACCAATAAGTACTGAAGTTATTGTAGGTGACATTACCATTACCGGGAACAAGAAAACCAAAGTATTTATTTTGCTGCGGGAGATCCCTTTCAGAACAGGAGAAACCTATCCGCTTTCTGTATTACTACAAAAGTTTGAAGATGCCCGCCGCCAACTGATGAACACCACACTGTTTCATACTGTGGTCGTTGCTGCGAAAAACTTCGAAGGGAATAAGATCAATATCACGGTAAATGTAAAAGAGCGGTGGTACCTGTTTCCGGTTCCTTACCTGAAACCGGTGGACCGGAACCTGAACCAGTGGATAATAGAACAAAAAGCCAGCCTGAGCCGTGTAAACTACGGAGCCAAAGTCTTATACAACAATGCTACCGGACGAAATGATAAATTCAATTTGTATCTCGTAAGCGGGTACACCCGCCAGGTTTCTTTCAGCTACGACAGGTTATACATTGACAAAGCACTTAAGTGGGGAATGAAGATCGGATTTGCCACCGGTAAAAACCGGGAGATGAATTATAATACCATCAATGATAAACAGGTTTTTTTGAAAGACGAGAACAGTTATGTACGCAACTCTACCAGCCTGTACTCAGAACTTACCTACCGCAGAGCGATAAGAACCCGGCATAGCTTTGGTATCAGCTATTACAAAGAAAAAGTAGCAGATACTATCATTACTCTTAATCCTGATTATTTTAAAGGAGGACGAAACGGCATCTCCTTCCCCACTATTTTTTATAACATGACTTATTATGATCTTGATTATATCCCTTATCCCACCAAAGGATACGCCGCACAAGTATCAGTAAGTAAAGGAGGGATCAATAATATCATCAATATCTGGCAATTGCAGGTAAGAGGATCAGGAAGCTGGCCGGTGGCCCCCAAAATGTTTTTTAACCTGAATGTATATGGGGGCATTAAACTGCCTTTCAAACAGCCTTATTTTAACAGACGCTTTCTTGGTTATGGCGATACATTTATACAGGGGTATGAGTATTATGTGATAGACGGAGTAGCGGGAGGCTATGCTAAAGCAACCCTTACCCGGGAACTGCTGAATTTCAGTATCAGGATACCACCGATAAAAAAAGGAAAAGAAGCGGAGCGGATACCTGTTCGCATCTTTGGTAAGATATATGGCAACACTGGCTATGCACACAATCCGGAACCCGGGGATAACAGACTGTCGAACCAAATGCTATACTCCGGTGGTTTTGGTATTGATATCCTCACTTTTTATGATGTGACATTCAAGCTGGAGTGGACATTCAACCAGTTGGGGCAAAACGGTATATTTGTCCACCGCAAATCAGTTTTCTAAAAAAAACAAATGAAGGCAGCTATTTACAGCAGGGTGTTTGAAGACGAACAGCAGAAAGATGTGCAGTTGTTTTTTGACGAGCTGTCGGTTCAAAAAATTGAACCTGTTATTTTTCAACACTTTTTTGAACAGATCAGAACAACGGTACACCTGCCAGCGGATACTAAGACATTTTCCCGCTCGGAAGAGCTTACTGATGATATTGAGTTTATCATCAGCCTGGGGGGCGATGGTACTCTTCTGGATACGATCACCCTGGTGCGGGATAAGAAAATATCTATCATGGGGGTCAATTTTGGCCGTTTGGGTTTCCTGGCCAGCATTGGCCGTGAGGAAGTACAAAAAGCTGTGAAAGCTATTGCCCAGCGTACTTACCTTACCGATACCCGGACCCTTATCCATGTGGACGCCAGCATCCCTCTTTTTGGCAATGTGCCTTATGCCCTGAATGAATTTTCCATTCACAAACGGGACGTGGCCTCTATGATAAAGATCCATACTTACCTGAACGGTGAGTTCTTAAATACCTATTGGGCAGATGGATTGCTGGTGGCCACGCCTACCGGTTCTACCGGTTATTCCCTAAGCTGCAACGGACCGGTGGTTTTCCCCGATTCGGGCAGTTTTGTCATTACCCCAGTAGCGCCGCATAATTTGAATGTCCGGCCTATTATTGTTCCCGACAATAATGTGATTTCATTTGAAATAGAAAGCAGGGCCGACCAGATCATCTGCGCCCTTGATTCCAGGCGGGAAATTGTAAGCAAGGATGTGCAATTGGCCGTAAAAAAGGAGAGTTTTGAGGTAAGCCTGGTGCGCCTGAGCGAGAATAATTTTTTGCAAACACTCCGCAATAAGCTCACCTGGGGGTTAGATAAAAGGAACTAAACAGGCCCCTAATTATAAGAAAATGCTATTTTTATCGTTCTAAATAAATCCCGGACCATATTTATAACCAGTTATGATGAAAAAGTATATTGCCGCCGTTGCTATTTCTTTCGCCGCTACCATTTTTGCCACCGGCCTCCGGGCCCAGGATGCCGTAGTACAGGAAGGTGAGTTTGGTATAGGCATAGGCGCAGGTCACTATTTTGGCGACCTGAACACCAAGGCCCGTTTAAATGTGCCCAAAATAGCGGCTTCAGCATTTTTCAGAAAGAATTTTGGTAACTACATCGCACTAAGAGTTGGTGTAAGTTTTGCCCAACTGGGTTATTCTGACCAGTACAACACTCATAACAAATACATGAACTCCCGTAACCTGAGCTTTAACAGTAAGGTTTGGGAGCTTTCTTTACAAGGGGATTTTAATTTCTTTCGCTTTATGCCAGGTGAGCCCGAATATAGCTTTACACCTTATATCACCTTTGGTGCAGGAATTTTCAATTATGATCCTTATGCTTACCTGCGGGGAGAAAAAGTTCCCCTGAGGCCTCTCGGCACCGAAGGCCAGGGCAGTTCTTTATATCCTGATCGCAAGCAGTATAGTTCAATGGCCATCTCCATCCCATTCGGCGGTGGTGTGAAATATTCCCTGAATGAACGAATCAACATTGGGTTTGAAGTGCTCCATCGCTTTACCAATACCGATTACCTGGATGATGTAAGCACCACGTATGTAAACCCGGTTATCTTCACTCCTAACCCTGACGGCACCCCTTCTAACGGGCAACTGCTATATGACAGGTCTTATGAACTGGGAGAACCGATAGGTCTTATAAACCGGGCAAGGGGAAACAGCAAACAAAAAGACCAGTTCGTAACAGCTATGTTCCATCTGACTTTCAACCTGCAGTCATATAAATGCCCTACGGCCAAGTAAAGCTTTTAAGATTGTATTTATACTCTAAAATCACCCCCAGGGGTGATTTTTTTTAGCCAATAAAATGGTTATTTAGTATTGTAATTAAACTAAATGAAATTTGTGTTGGTCTACACACAAATTAAATTCTTTAACTAAATCACTTTACTATGCGCCTGACAAAAGTTTTATCCGGTACAATGATGGTTGCCATTTTTGCATTGGCGACCTCTTTCACCACCAATAATGCTGCAAAAAAAGAAGCCGGGGACTGGTTTTTCCTGGAAGATAAAAAAGTGGGGTTTGGTGTGGACCATGATGTTATTCATTTTGGGAACTGGAAAGATGATGTTCGCCAGATCAAACTGAAAGTAACGGACGGCCCCCTGAAGATGTACAGAATGAAAATTCATTTTGATAATGGTACTACACAGGAAGTAGAACTGCGCAATCGTTTTGCCCAGGGCAGCGAAAGCCGAGTAATAGATATGGATGGCGGGTTACGTCATCTCGAAAAGATAGAATTCTGGTATGAAACAAAAGGCTTTGTCAGGGGAAGATCGAGAGTGGCCGTTTGGGGAAGAAACTAATAGTTCATATCGAATATATAATCCGGGGCTATGGTGGGGAAACCTAACTATGCTCCGGGTTTTGTTTTTTGTACCTTTGAGCTCTCAATTAAAGAAGATGAGATTGGTAATATGTCACAGCTTTTAGAAAAAATAGAGAAAGACCGGCTGCCCAGGCATATTGCCATCATTATGGACGGGAATGGACGCTGGGCCAAAGAAAAAGGGGAGGATCGCCTTTTTGGTCACTTTCATGGGGTGGAAAGCGTACGCAATATTGTGGAAGGCTGTGCCGAGTTGGGGGTAGAATACCTCACCCTGTACGCTTTTTCAACTGAAAATTGGGACCGGCCCGAGTATGAAGTGGTAGGCCTTATGGAGCTGCTGGTAAGCACCATCCGAAAGGAAGTAGAAAGCCTTGACAAAAATAATATCCGTCTGCATGTGATCGGTGATATGAGTATGCTGCCGGATTATGCCAAAAAAGAGCTGGATGAAGCCCTGGATATCACCAAAGAGAATACGGGACTGAACCTGATAATGGCGCTAAGCTATAGCGGCCGCTGGGAGTTGCTGAATGCTGTAAAAAATATTGCGTGGGAAGTAAA
>JAEUVL010000390.1 GCA_016786965.1 Chitinophagaceae bacterium | reverse complement strand
TGGTAGATGTTAAGCCTTCGTTATGGAGCAATCATGAGATCATTTCGAAAGTAACCACTGCTGCAAAGGGAAGTGGTGATAATGCCTACATATACCAGGCTTCCGGTGAAGGAACCATGTATATCAAAGGGACGATCCCCGCGGGTGAGAAACGTTTTACCATAACCGGTGCCACCCCTTCACCGGTTCTTGAATTCAGGGGCAGACTGGTTGACACGTTGAGAAAAGCAGGCATTACCGGCTTGTACGATCTTTCCACCATTTTTGACACCGGCCAGGACTTTGATCCGATCAATGAAAAGACTTCAACGTTTATTTATACTCATTATTCACCCACACTTGATTCTATTGTTTACTGGTTCAATAAAAAAAGTATCAACCTCTATGGGGAGGCATTGATCAAAACATTTGCTTATGAGAAGCAGGGCTTTGGTTCTACAGACAGCGGTGTTTCTATTCTAAGAAAATTCTGGAAAGACAAAGGTATTGAGGAGGACGAATTGAATATGTATGATGGTTCCGGACTGTCGCCGCTCAACCGGGTGACCACCCATGCACAGGTGGAGATACTAAAGTATGCCAAGAGCAGGGAATGGTTTTCTTCGTTCTATAATTCATTGCCCGACTATAACGGTATGAGAATGAAAAGCGGCACCATCAGTGATGTGAAAGGTTTCTGTGGATACCACAAAGCAAAAGACGGGAAGGAGTATATTTTTTCTTTCCTCGTGAATAATTACGGAGGCAAAACCTCCGGGTTGGTAAATAAGATGTATAAAGTGCTGGGTGAGTTGAAGTGAGGAATGGGGAGTGGTGAGTAGGTAGTGGAAAGTAGTGAATGGGAAATGACGGGTGGGGTAGGGGAGGGGTTTTATACAATATGCCAGTTTAAAAAAAAGCCGGAAATACGGAAAATGAACGAAGGATGAACGAAGGATGAACGGAGCATACGGCGATCTGGCAGTAAGTTACAGGCAATCAGCAAGCAAGTTAGAGGCAAGTAAGAATGGCTCCGGCACCAATGATCAAAGGGGAGATAGCTGTGATGGTATTCTGCAGTGAGACATTTTGGTCAACACTGCTTTGTGTAAACGTTGTTAAATACATTACATTCGGGTTTCTAATAAATGAAAGTGACCACCCAAAACGATCTCTTATGGCAGAACAAAATTTAAAGAATCACACCCGGTTGGTACCAGCTTATCATGGTATCAGCGCTTTATTGATCCTGGCAGGATTGATTGGCAG
>JAEUVL010000343.1 GCA_016786965.1 Chitinophagaceae bacterium | reverse complement strand
GTGGCCAGCATGGAGAATGAACTGGCGTCCAAAGCAAAAGACTTTAAAAAGCTATTAAAGATCACTCCCACTGATTGGAAAGAAGTAAAAGCCAAACTAAAAGAAGGAGAGGCGGCCATTGAGATCACCCGTTTTCAATGGAAAGACCAGGTCTATTATTCTGACACCTCTTACTATGCAGCCTATATCATTACCGCCGCCAGTGCATACCCTGAAGTTGTGTACCTGCCCGGTACCCCTGCCAACATGGACGATAAATATTATAAGCACTATAAAAACAGCATCCGTTTTAAAACGGATGACAATGAATCTTATGATCACTACTGGAAACCTATCGCCGAAAAACTATCCGGTATCAGCAAAGTGTACCTGTCGCCCGATGGTATTTATCATCTCATCAATATTTCCACCTTAAAAAATCCTGTTACTAATAAATATGTGCTGGATGAGATACAGGTACAGTCCACTACTTCCACCAGCGATATTGCTGTTGTAGCAGGCAAAGAAAATAACCAGACCGCCGTACTCATCGGGCGGCCAACTTATAAAACCACTGCCGGGGCAGGTTCGGGGCAATTAGCAGATGGCAATACCCGTGGTTTTGTAAATAGTTTTAAAAACGAGAATGTACCTGACCTGCCCGGTACCGAAACAGAAGTACTCAGTATAAAAGCAGAAATGGAAAAGTCGAAGATGAGTGTAATCTATTACCTGAAAGACCAGGCCACAGAAGACAAAATTTATCAGTTGCACAGTCCCGGCATACTGCATATTGCCACCCATGGTTTTTGGGCCGGTACCGGTACCAATGCCACCGATGGTTTCAGGCTTTTCAATGCCATGGCCAATTCCGGTTTATTATTATCCGGTGTGGTAAACTACTATAGTTCCGATACTTACCCCAACACTTACGATGGGGTGCTTACCGCCTATGAGGCGCAAAATCTCGACCTTACCACCACTTCTTTAGTGGTATTATCTGCTTGTGAAACCACCCTTGGTTACTTAGATGCCGGTGAGGGTGTTTATGGATTACAGCGGGCTTTCCGGGCAGCCGGTGCCAGCAGTATCATGACCAGCTTGTGGAAAGTAGATGATAATGCCACCAAAGATTTTATGATCATCTTTTACCAGCAATACCTGCTTACCAAAGACCGCTCCGCTGCTTTTTCCTTCGCCCAAAAAGCCATTAAAGAAAAATACATCTTCCCTTATTTCTGGGGAGCTTTTGTAATGATGGGGAGATAGCAGGCAGGGAATTAATAGTTATAATGAAGAATTAATAATTGCTTAAACCCGGCATTTGATTTCCGGGTTGCGGAAATCCCTTTCCAAAGAAAGAAACTAAACCATGCCCCAGGTTCCCTTTAGGGACAGGACAAACTTTCCCAAAAACTCTTATCTTCGATTCAGGAAATAGTTGCATAACTAACTAATTTTGTTGTATGTCAAAAAGAAGCATTAAAAAAGTAGCTGTATTAGGCAGCGGTGTAATGGGTTCCAGAATTGCCTGCCATTTTGCTGGCATTGGAGTACAGGTGTTGTTATTGGATATAGTACCCAAAGATGTAGCAGCAGATGCTAAACCGGCGGAAAGAAATAAGATAGTTAATGATGCGCTGACAGCCGCCATCAAAAGCAACCCCTCCCCTGTTTATCATAAAGATGTTGTCAAAAAAATAACCACCGGCAACTTCGATGATAACATGAAGGATATTAGTTCCTGCGACTGGATCATTGAAGTGGTGGTGGAACGCCTCGACATTAAACAAAAAGTATTTGAACAAGTAGAAAAATACCGCAAGCCTGGAACTCTCATCACCTCCAATACTTCTGGAATCCCCATTCACCTGATGGCAGAAGGCAGAAGTGATGATTTTAAAAAGCATTTCTGCGGCAGTCACTTTTTCAATCCGCCCCGGTATTTACGCTTGCTGGAAGTTATTCCCACACCGCACACTGATCCGGAGATCGTTGATTTCCTGATGAGCTATGGCGATCTGTATTTGGGAAAGACCACCGTTTTGTGCAAAGACACTCCGGCATTCATCGCCAACCGTATTGGTGTATTTGGCATGATGGCCATCATGAACGTAAAAGAAAAACTGCAGCTCAGCGTGGATGAAATCGATGCACTGACGGGGCCTGTTATTGGTCGTCCTAAATCAGCCACTTTCCGTACCGGCGATGTGGTAGGATTAGATACCCTGGTGAAGGTGGCAAAAGGGGTGGCTGATAATTGTCCCGATGATGAAGCAAAAGACCAATTCGCCATTCCTGCATGGTTGGATAAAATGATCGCTAATAACTGGCTGGGTGATAAAACCGGGCAGGGATTTTTTAAGAAAACAAAAGGCGCTGGTGGTGAAAAAGAAATACTGACCCTGAACCTGGACACCATGGAATATGG
>JAEUVL010000260.1 GCA_016786965.1 Chitinophagaceae bacterium | reverse complement strand
GGAACCTTATTTCTGGGGAGCTTTTGTGATGATGGAGGAATGAGGAGTTCAGATGATAGATGATAGTGGATAGATGATAGTTGTGGTTAATTGCAATCTGTTTTGTTGAATTCATACTCCATTTCTTCCCATTTATTGTTTTCGTAGTTTTTTGCTTTGAAGGGGATGAGTAGTTTTTTGTTGCCGTTTGCTTTGATAAGTTTCCATGGTTTATCCGTCCATTCGGAGGCATCGCCGATAACAGGAGCATTGCCTTTGAATTTTATCTTCACTACCTCATTATGAATGGTGCCTGTGAAATCAGCCCATTCTTTTTTGCCGGCTTCATATTCTTCGCTTATTATATTTCCGAGTACGAGAGTATCTGCCAGGTACAGCGTTATTTTAGTTTCGTATTTTAATCCACTGCTGGTAAAACAATTTTTCTCAGCGGGTACTTCGGGTAATACGGTTTTTTCTGGTGGTCCGGGAGGGGGAGGTGTGTGTGAAGAAGTGGGAGTGTCCTGTCTTACATCCCTTATTTCAACTTTCTGTTTGGAATCATTACAGGAAGGCAGCAGTAAGCCAAACAGTGTAACAAAAAGAATGGAAAGCAGGGTTGAAATTATTTTCATGTAGTGTTGTTGTTAAGTTTTACTGTAGCTGCCGCTTGTACAATTGTACCGCATTTTCATATCCCAGGTACAAGGCGTCGCAAACCAGGGCGTGGCCGATGCTTACTTCCTGCAACCAGTGAATATTCTCTTTAAAATATTTCAGGTTGTGCAGGTCGAGATCATGGCCTGCATTAATACCGAGGCCCAATTCTTTTGCTTTGAGGGCGGCGGTAATGTAAGGAAGAACAGCGGCCTGCTGGTTGCCGGCAGCAAATTGTTTTGCATAGCCTTCCGTGTATAGTTCGATGCGGTCGGTGCCGGTGGCGGCGGCTCCTGCTACCATTTTTACATCCGGGTCTACAAAGATGCTGACACGGATCCCTGCCTGTTTAAAAACGCTGATGATGTTTTCGAGGTACTCTTTGTTCCTGATGGTATCCCAGCCATGATCGCTGGTGAGTTGGCCCAGTGTATCGGGCACCAGTGTCACCTGGTCTGGTTTTGTTTCAAGGACGAGGTCTACAAATTTTTGCTCGGTGCAATTGCCTTCTATATTGAATTCAGTGGTGATGATCTTTTTTATTTGCCGTACATCTTCGTACCGGATGTGGCGTTCATCAGGGCGGGGGTGAACAGTTACACCATCTGCACCAAAGCGTTGTGCATCGATGGCTGCTTTTACCACATCAGGATTGTTGCCGCCTCTTGAGTTGCGCAGCGTGGCGAATTTGTTGATGTTGACGGAGAGTTTGGTCATACATCAAAAGTACAATTAAATGAAACCCCTGCAATTCTTCGCCCCGCATTTGCAGGGCAGTGTGCCTTCGTGGTGAGTTTCGCCATAGTCGCAGGTTAGTTCTTCTCCTTTTTTTATTGGGCGGAGGGTATAGTATTCCACTTTCTGGTAAGCACGGCGCATGAACACATTGGGATCGCAGGAATGATTGATGAAGCGGAGTTCATTACTGTTTACACTGGCATCCAGGGCGATGGGGTCGTTGTCAAATTCCACCATGAAGAGCACATTACCGGGTTGTTTCTTTACTCTTTTCTGTGCTTCGCGGTAGGAAATGATCTCGCCTTCCATATTACCGATCTTTCTTTTGGCGGGTATGGGCACAGCGGCAAAGGCGCCGGTACCGGCTATCTTACTTTTTTTGACGGTGATCTTGTATTTAAGCATAGGTATGATTATAGTTCTTTCCAGGTATGATCGGCGAGCAGCTGCACCGCTGCCACAAATTTTTTGAAAGGCCCATTGGCCCCCCATTCTTTTGGTGATACTAAAGATAGCATGAAGTTCTCATCCTGCTTTTCGTATAAATAATACACCTGGCCAATATTGGGTTTGAAAGACAGTTTTGCATTGTAGATCATCATGGACAGTTCTTTTCTTTTCTGTATCTCATGTGCCTGCAGGGCCAGCAGTTCTATTTGTTTGCGGATCTGCTCCAGTTGCATATTGGTCTGTTCTTCCATGGCGGTTAGCGCCTTGTGTTTTATCACCCCTTCCTCGGTTGGTTTTATCACGGCACCTGAAACGGAAGCGGAGTAGGGAAGCACACTGAGTTGTTTGTGATAAATCTCTGTCGTGGTGTAGGGGTGGCCATCGTCTTTGTTTCCCTGCTGTGTTATTTTCAGGTAGCCGTTCGGCAATATCTCATGTACGACATGCAGGGCCACTTCTCCTTTTTTATAAAAATGAATTTCGAAGGTGATGCCATCGGGAATGACCGCCTGTACTTTATCTGCCAGTGCATGATCGGCAAATTCATTCAGTCCCCCATCAGCCAGTATCTTATAGCTGGCTGCAAAAGCCTGGTTCTCCAACGTGACCCAGTTATGATAAATGACAAGTTCTTTGCTGTCGGGTACGGCTTCTATTTTATAAATACCGCTTTTTGGCCGCTCACCGTTTTCATAGGTCCCTTTTTCAGGAAAGAGCTGCCAGGAAGCGAGGAAATTGTAGGCTTGTATCATCAGGCGGGGGGAAACTGTTTGTTTATTGAGTGATTAAGGTGCAAAGATTTTGTATTTGCCTGACATAACAAAGGATCAGCAGGTTTGTTCTCTTTAGCGGACATTTCTCTCACTGCACTTTTCTATCTTTACGCTTCAATTACCTGGCGCTATGAAGAGTTTTTTTGCTCAATACCATCCTTCACCCTCAGCAGTACCAATTGATTCTACTGTACTCGTATTTGATAAGAACCTGAGTGTGGGTTTTAAACACCCGGACGGCAGCAATGCTATGGAGAACTGGCCGCTGAAAGAAGTGGAAGCAATGGTTGATTTTGGCCGTCAATCTTCCAGGATAAGGAATACCCGCACTGGCGGAGAATTACAGGTGGAAGGAAAAGAAGCCACTCATTTTATACAGGCCATGCAGGCAGAACAACAAAAGCCCTGGCATAAGAAAAGCAGCGGTAAGGAATGGATCCGCAATGGTGCTCTTTTCCTGGGTATCCTTGGTTTGCTGGTGTTGCTTTACCTGCTTATCGTTCCCTGGTTATCGGAGAAACTGGCTTCTAAAGTTTCTGCTAAAACTGAACAGCAACTGGGTGATGCGGTGTACGATGCCATGGGATTTACGGCTCTGGAAGATAAAGAAGCCAGCCTGGCGCTGAATGATTTTTTCAGTGCTATGAATGTGCCGACGAGTTATAATATCAGGATAACGGTGGTAAATGATAATGTGGTGAATGCATTCGCCCTGCCCGGTGGCCGTATTGTGGTGTACAGTGCTTTGCTGAAGCAGATATCCTCCTATCCGGAACTGGCCGCTTTGCTGAGTCATGAATTTACGCATGTGAATAACAAGCATTCAACGAAGTCTATTTTCCGGCGGTTGGGATCTAAAGTATTCATCGGTTTATTGTTCGGCCGCTTTGGCACTGTTACCTCTGTTCTGATCAATCATGCTGATGACCTTAAATCATTGACCTATTCCCGCCGCCTGGAGAAAGAAGCTGATATAGAGGGGCTGGCCATCCTGACACAACGAAAGATTGATCCGGCCGGTTTTACTTCGCTGTTTGAACACCTGAAGGCTTCGGCCCCGGCGAATAACCTGCCGGAGTTTCTTGGCAGCCACCCGGATGTGGACAAGCGGATCAGTTACATTAAAGAATCGTCAAAAGGTGCGGTAGTGGAGGAGAATGAACAACTAAAGGCTATTTTTGATAAACTTAAAACTAAATAATACAATCATGCTAATTACAACAACAAGCTCAGTAGATGGAAAACCAGTGCAGGAATACTTAGGCGTTATCAATGCGCAGAGCATTATCGGAGCTAATATCTTCAAAGATATTTTTGCCGGCCTGAGAGATGTGTTTGGCGGAAGAAGCAAAACTTACGAAAAGGTACTGGAGCAGGCTAAAGAGGATGCCCTGCGTGAATTAGCGGAGAAAGCACAGGCAATGGGAGCTAATGGCATCCTGGGAGTGGACCTTGATTTTGAAACGATCGGCAGCGGCGGCAGTATGCTTATGGTTATTGCTACCGGTACGGCCGTAAGATTGTAATCATATCTCCAACTTATACAGCATGAAGCAAATGATGGTGGTGGCCTTGCTGGCTACGGTTTTTTCTTTTTCTGCTGCAGGACAAACTACGGCAGCGCCTGCGTCGGAGCTATTGAAAGTTGCTTATCAACAGGCAGCGAAGGAAAAGAAAAATGTGTTTGTGATATTTCATGCATCCTGGTGCGGCTGGTGCCATAAGATGGATACGAGCATGAATGATCCATCCTGTAAAAAGTTTTTTACGGATAACTATGTCATCGTTCACCTGGTGGTGGATGAATCAAAGGGGAAGAAGCACCTGGAAAACCCCGGCGCTGAAGAATTAAAAATAAAACACAACGGTGCCAACCAGGGAATTCCCTTCTGGCTGGTGTTTGATAAAGAAGGCCAGTTGCTGGCCGACTCCAAAATGCGTAAGGAAGGAGATGGCCCAGCAGCAGGAGACAATAGCGGTTGCCCTGCGAGTGAGAAGGAGGTGGAATATTTTATAACCGTATTAAAGAAAACAGCCAGCCTTTCTGCTGAGCAGGAACAACTGATCCGGAAAAGATTCAGGAAGAATGAAATCTAAATGCATGGCTGGTCTTACCAGTTGCTGAGTTCTGTTTCTATCGCTTCGTTCAGGCTGTTTTCGTATTGGGTGATCCATGTGGGCAACTGATCGGGTACGATCCGCCAGTTGGTTTCTTTTTTCAGCATGGTGAAGAAGAGGCGGTCCCCTTTTTCGTTACATACATTTACGCTGAAGGCTTCTTCTCCGGGGCCTTTTAATTTTCTGAAATTGAACTCCCTCAGGCGGCCTTCTGCTTTTACCAATCGGGTGAACTGTATCATACGCACAAATTGCATCGGCATAGGTTGAATTTTATCCTGTAGGATTATCAATTACTATGCTATACCGATGTTTTCACGGATGAAAAGTTGTTCACAAAATTGATTGAAGCTAAGAAGGGATAATGATTACCGTATGAGTGTAACCACTCCTTTCTCAAAATAGGCTTTGCCGGTATAATCCGTGGCTTTTACCATCCAAACGAAGGTTCCGGAGTTTTGCAACTGGCCATTTACTTTGCCATCCCAGCCCTGGCCATTTATGGTCGTGGTGAAAAGGAGTTGTCCCCAGCGGTTATAGATACTGAAGTAGTCAATCTTTGTGATGCCTGCAGCAATGGGGCGCAGGAGATCATTTCGGCCATCATTATTTGGGGTAAACCCGGTGGGCACAAATACCCGCGGGCCGGTCTTGAAGACCTTTATGGTAATAAAGGCGGAGTCAATACATCCATACTCATCGTAAGCAATCAGTTTATACCGGATGCCATTCGATGAGTTGCTGAATACGGCTACCGGGTTGCCGATCGTGGTGGCTGACAGATTTGTTGCGGGGCTCCAAACGTAGTTCTCGCCGCCGGTTGCCATCAATTGCAATGGCTGATTGACCACTACGGCTGTATCATTTCCCGCAGATACCCTCATTTTGGGCAATACTGTAATGGTAACGGTGTCCCTTCCTGGTTTAGGGCAGCCTTTTGTATCATACGCCATAAAAATGAAGTCAGTGGTACGGGGTGGAAAAGCGATCGGGTTCAGCAATGCCGGATTGTTTAACCTGTTGGCGGGCGACCATAACCAGGAACTGCCATCAGTAACGCCATTTAACTGAACGGATGTATTGTAACATATTACTTTATCGGGGCCTGCATCGGATAGCGGGTAGGGAATGGGGGTTACCCTGATGAAATCGGTGGCGGTACAACCACCGATAGTGGCAGTAACTGCGTAGTTGGTAAGGGTCTGTGTAAATGCAAACGGATTCTTGACCAATGGATCAATAAATTGGGCTGCGGGTGACCAGGAGTAGCGCAACCCGTCAGACTGCACCCGCAATTGTATCGTATCACCCTGGCAAATGATGGTATCATTCATCGGGATGAGCGTTACAAAATTTACCACATTCACCTTTACAGAATCCCTGTTCTTGCATCCGTTGTCGTCAAGGTCAACGTAGTAGGTAGTGGTAACGGGTGGTGAAACGGTTGGGGTGGCCGTGTTGGCATTTATGATATTGACCGGTGGTGTCCAGCTAAAATTGCCTGAACCGCCAGCCAGCAATGTGAGGTTATCATTGATACAGATGAGAGTATCCCGGAATGCGAGTGCAATGGGTGGTTTTTCTATGATCTCCACTGTTTTCCTTATTGTATCCCGGCAGCCACGGGTATCGGTGGCAATCAGCCGCACATACTTTATGCCGGTGGTGGGATAGGTATAACTGGGGTTTTGCAGGGTGGAGATATCGGTGCTAGTGGCTGGTTCGCCAAAGTCCCAGGTCCAGGAGTTAGGCACACCATGCACGGAAGTCGTA
>JAEUVL010000253.1 GCA_016786965.1 Chitinophagaceae bacterium | reverse complement strand
GATACACTGGAACTGGCCGTTAAAAGTTTTCAGCGCCGCCATGGCTACAAGCAGGATGGCACTATTACTGCAAATCTGATAAAGGACATGAATGTACCCGCCACAAGGCGGCTGATGGAAATACTGTTGAACATGGACCGAATGCGCTGGCTGCCTCAAAAACCAAGTGGCAACTTAATCATCGTTAACCTGCCCGAATTCATGCTGCATGTGTATGATGGCAAGAAAAAGGAATTTGATATGGTGGTGGTGGTAGGTAAAGTAGGTAACAATACTATGATGTTCAACGGAGACCTGAACCAGATCTACTTCAGCCCCTATTGGAATGTGCCGCAAAGTATCATAAAAAGTGAAATACTGCCGGCCATGGCCAGGAACCCCAACTACTTGGCTAAAAAGAACATGGAACAGATCGGCAGCAATATTCGCCAGAAGCCCGGGCCGGGCAATGCATTGGGAAAGGTGAAGTTCATTTTCCCCAACAGCTTTAATATGTATTTCCACGACACCCCCTCAAAAAGCCTTTTTTCGCAGGATAAAAGAGCTTTCAGTCATGGCTGTATCCGCCTGAGTGAGCCGCAGAAGATGGCAGAATGGCTGCTGAGAAATTACCCCGAATGGCCAAAGGAAAAAATTGTTTCGGCCATGAACCAGACAACAGAGAAAGGCGTGAAATTGAAAGAAGCAATTCCGGTTTTCATCATTTATTATACATCCTGGGTAGATGATGAAGGACAGCTTAATTTCCGGGATGATGTGTACCAGCATGACGCTGATCTGATCAAAAAAATGTTTATCGCCCCCGCTGCAAAATAGCACCTCCTATATAAAAGAGCGGCTTAATGATACTACTTTATTAAGCCGTTCTTTTTTGAAAAGCATCTTACTACACCTTTCACAATAATAAAGGCTATCAGCCGCTCATCCTTTATATCTGCTGCCCGTACTTTCGATGCAGCATTTAAAGCAAACCTTTTGCCTATACTTTACCGGCTGTACTAAACCAAAACACTAAAGATTATGGTAAGGTATTTTATGTCCTTCGCTGTACCGGAAGGCCGGCAAGACACCGCACAAAAGATCATCGACCAGTATTTCGACGAACTCTACAAGAATGGCCCAGGCGGCATGCGCAGCCAATGCTATGCTGATAACGACAATGACTGTTGCTTTGTTCACATTAAAAGCTTTAAGAAAGAGGCGGTTGCCAATCAGCATTTCAAATCGGCCACCTTCAGGGAATACTTACATAAGCTCGCTGAACTATGTGGCCAGCGACCTAATTTCTCCCGGCTGATGCAGCAACAGACATTTGAGTCTATTTACTGACAGGTCATTTTACCGGATAAGCCCCCCTGCAAGGATTCGTTGGTGTACAGATAAATTTAAATTTCGGTTTTAAATCCAGTAAATTTATCTTTTTGGAACAAACCAACTTATTATGCACCGGGTCATCATACCAGTTGACTTTTCAGAAACCTCGTTGAATGCGGCCCGATACACCGCCCGCATGCTGGCGGGTGTAGCCGATGCTACTGCTATCCTTTACACGAACTATGAATCCCAGGATGATTTTGATGTGTCGCATAATTACCAGGAAAGCCTGAAAAAAGAGTTTCTAAACGCCGGGGTAAAAAATGTGGAATGTGAAAGTGAAATGGGTGGTGATTTGATAGATAATATTGCCCGGATGGCCCATACCATCCGTGCCACAATGATCATAATGGGCATTACCGGTAAATCAGCCGTGCGGCAGGCAATGTTCGGCAGTAATACTCTCAAACTGATTGACAGAAACCTGTACCCGGTTATGATCGTTCCGCCCGATGCTACTTATACCGGTATAAATAATGTGGCATTTGCCTCAGACTTCAAAAATGTGGAAGCCACCACTCCTGCCCCGCTGATAATCTCTGTGCTGGAAATGTTCAATCCCAAACTGCATATCGTAAATGTGAACAAAGAGATTTACGTTTCCCTGCCTGAGGAGATAGAAGAAGAAAAAAAGAAGTTGCTGGCCATGTTTGACAAATTCCACACAGAATGTTATTTCATAACCCGGAATGATTTTTACCAGGCCATCGATCAGTTCGTAACAGACTTTAAGATTGATATTTTAATAACCATTCCTAAACACCAGAGCAACTCCACTTCCCTGTTCAAAAGTTCACATACTAAAAGACTGGCTTATCATAGCCATATTCCAATACTCGCTGCGCATGAATAATACGAATCTGTGGCTGACCTCTATTGAAGGGTCTTCTTCGTACATTTGCGCCAATCATTTTTTAAACTTTATTTATGCAAACTGTTATCGTCCCTGTTGATTTTTCTGAAACATCTCTTAATGCTGCCAGGTATGCTGTTCAACTGCTTACCGGTCACTATGGCGTGAATATGATCCTGCACCATGTGTATGAGAAGCCATCCCAGGCAGAAGAATCACATCAAAAACTGGAAGACTTAAAAACGTCCCTTCGTGAATATGGCATTGTAAAAATTGAACTATTGGCAGAAGAAGGATCTGGCTTTATAACTGAGTTGGAAAAACTGGCCCGCCACCGTAAAGCAGATCTGATCGTTATGGGTATTACCGGACGCTCCCCTATTGGCCAAACATTTATTGGCAGCAATACTTTAAAAATGGTGGAACAGAAAGTGTGCCCGGTACTTATCATTCCCGCAGATGCTACATACCAGGAGGTGAAAAATGTATTACTTACCTCAGACTTTAAAAATGTAATGGCTGGAACGCCTTCAGTTCCCATCAAAAATGTACTGAAACCCTTCCATCCAAACCTGCATGTATTGAATGTGGACAGCGAACATTATGTAGCCATCACAGAAGAATACCAGGCCGAAAAGATAAAACTGCAGGAAATGTTCAGCGAGTTCAATCCCCAGTTCTACTTCATGGGACTGTACAACGTGGATGAAGCCATTCACCAATTTGCAGCGGATAAAAATGTTGATTTTATCATCATCATCCACAAAGAACAGTCTGTATTCTCCAAATTGTTTGTAAAAAGCCATACAAAAAAACTGGCTTACCACAGTTCAGTCCCTGTATTGGCCCTCCATGAATGATATTCGTAGTGTTTTTGCAGCGGCAGGTAATACCTTGCCGCTGCAAAAAACCAAAACAATTGTCTACCTTCGTCCTCAGTCTTTTATGAGGCATTGCCATAATATATCCTTTCATATTTACTCTTTTGCAGAGCAATCACTGCCTGCCAATTTCTATATCCCGGATTAATACCACATCACGGTTTACTTACTGCCCCATTACGATTGCCTGGCTCCGGCCGCTATTTGTTATATTAATAAAACCAGTATGAAAAATATTAAACTGATTGAAGTCCCCTCAGAAATAGGTGCTGGCACCAGGGGCGCAAGCCTCGGTATAGAGGCCATAAAGATCGCTGCGCTTGACTTTATGAGTAACTTCTTTATACATTTCCCGTCAGAAAAAATACAGACAGAGAATAAACTGTTGTATGAACCCATTGAATCGCCCTATGCAAAACGTATAAAAGGGATTGCGGCTATATATGAGAGAGTCAGTAAAGCAGTATCAGATTCCATGAAGAATAATTTCTTTCCGGTAATACTCAGCGGTGATCACAGTTCGGCTGGTGCCACTATTGCCGGTATTAAAATGGCAAAGCCCAAAAGCAAACTGGGTGTTATCTGGATCGATGCCCATGCTGATCTGCACACTCCTTACACCACCCCTTCGGGCAATGTGCATGGCATGCCAATGGCCGCTTCTATCAACAAGAATAATGAAGACTGCGCTGTCCATGATATAGACGATGAGACCGCCACCCACTGGAACTACCTGAAAAATATTGGCAAGATCGCTCCAAAAGTATTACCCGAAGACGTGGTATTTATTTCCTTACGGGATTATGAAAAAGAAGAACGCTACCTGATCGAGAAATATGATATGAAAGTGATCACCACCAAAGAAGTGAGAAGCAAAGGCGCAGAAAATGTAGTGCGGGCCGTGCTGCGCTATCTTTCTGACTGTACTGATATCTATATCTCATTTGATGTGGACAGCCTTGACTCATCAATCTCCAAAGGCACAGGTACTCCCGTAAGCAACGGATTGAAAGAAAGAGAGGCAGAAGATCTGATCAGTAAGTTCATGCAAAACAGGAAAGTTTGCTGCTTTGAGATCACCGAAGTAAACCCCACACTGGATAAAGAAAACCTGATGGCAGAGATCGCCTTCAATATTTTGCAGCGCAGCGTAAATGTGCTGATGATGAACTAATATGGTTATGAAAAAGATTCCCCTGCTTCTCGTCCTGTTTTTGATTGCTGGCAATGTAATAGCACAAAAAAAGAGCTACACTGATTCAATTGAGAAATACCTGGAGAAGTATGCGAAAGAACATGAAGTGGTAAAAGGAAAGGACAAAGACCTGTTTCGCTTTTTTCCGGTCAATGAAAGCTACCGGGTAAAAGCCCGGTTTGAGAAAGTATATAATTTCGGATGGTTTGATATGGAAACATCCGGTAAGCAAAAGCAAACGTATCGCATTTATGGCATTCTTCATTTCACCCTGCATGACACTGCACTGAAATTATATGTTTACCAGTCGCAGCAATTGATGAATACCAAAGAATATGGCAAGTACCTTTTCGCTCCTTTTACCGACAAGACATGCGGGACAGAAACATATGAAAATGGCCGTTATCTCGACCTTACTACTGACGAGGTGACCGGTGATTCTTATACAATTGATTTCAACAAAGCTTATAATCCTTACTGTGCATACATAAGCAATGTATTCAACTGCCCCATCCCTCCCAAAGAAAATGACCTGCCGGTAGCGGTCAGGTCAGGAGAAATGAAATTTGCAAAGGCACATTAAAGCATGGCTATTTTCTCTTTGATCTCCCGTACTGTTACAGGTCCTAATTCATAACCGCTTTCGAGACATTCCTTGAGCATGGTTTTCGCTGTTGTTGTTTGTCCGGCCGCTGCAAAAATATAAGCGGCGTGAAGCTGTGCTTCTGGTTCAAATGTTTTTCCGGTAACACATCCTTTTACCAGTTCAGTTGCCTTTTCTATATTTCCCATCTTGTACTCCACCCAGGCCATCCACCCGCAAGTTTCTGGTGTAAAGCGGTTTTGCAACTCCTTTTCAGCTATTGCATGCGCCTTTTCCAATTCGCCCGTTTGCTCAGTATAAATAGCGATCAGGTATTTATTATACATATCTCCATACCCGGGAGCGGAAACCGTTTTCGTAAATTCTTTCAATAACTGTTCCTTTTTTGCCAGATTTCCTTCCATTTCAGCAATTTCGGCCAGCATCAGTTTGAGATCAGGCATTGATGCTTGGGTGAGAATGTAATTCAGTATTCGGGTAGCCTCTGTCGTGTTGTGATCGTTTGAATAAACGATCCAGGCGATACCCTTCAGGCAATACAGGTTAGCAGGATCTTTCCGGAGTACCGCCAGGTAGCTGTTATACGATTCCTT
This sequence comes from Chitinophagaceae bacterium, assembly GCA_016786965.1. Lineage (GTDB taxonomy): Bacteria > Bacteroidota > Bacteroidia > Chitinophagales > Chitinophagaceae > JJ008. Next base: position 2,888 of record JAEUVL010000253.1, on the reverse strand, counting down.
TACCCTGCCTGCATGACCATACATATCTGCCAGGTTTGACAATGTCCAGCAATAGAGACTCTTGTTTTTATCCTTCACCTTTTCAAATGCCTGCTCCATTAATACTATTGCCTCATCCAGGTTGCCTTTATGATCTTCCCACTTGGCCTTCCTGACGAGATAGTCAAATGCATCTTTTTCTTTCAGGCTTTCGAGACTTTTCCAGGCTTCAGCAAAACGGCCCAATTCCATGTATGCATCAAACTGGAGCAGCCTTATCGTATAAAGATCACCTTTAGCTTTCTCTGCCTCATTTATATAAGAAGCGGCCTCAATGAACTGGTGCTGCGTTACAGAATTTTGCGAAAGAGAATATAAAAGCTCAGGGTTAGTATGATTTAGTTTCGCAGAACTTCTTTTCAGCAAAGAGTCACTTTTCCTCAGGCTGCTGATATCACCGGTAAGTTTGAACAATCTAAGCTGGTAGCTCGCCAGTTCAGCCATGCTAACATAACTGCCGGTATCAGCCTCCAATCGGTTTTGCCAGAAGTCGATCTCCTGATTAATAGATTCTGCTTGCTTCTTCACAAGACCATCGATCATGAACCCGCTATAATCATTTGTATCGGCAACAGGCTTCCTGTTACTGCAGGAAGAAATTACCAGTGCTATTGCTGCTGTAAGTATGATTGTTCTTTTCATATCACCTGTTATTAATACAGGCCGGATCTTTCGACCCGGCCTGCTATTATTTGTTAATGCGGTGTTGCGAGGTAAGGGAATGTAGTTAAGAAAGCTTTATCGTTGCTATTCACGTTATCCTTTGTCAATCCCGGATTTGATGCACCAGTAGCACCACCAAAAATGAGTGTCAGTTCCACATCGATCACATCATCGGCCAGGGCCCTGCCCGTCAGCACATTTGTTCCATCATAAAAAGTGGTGGTCCCGTTTGTTTTCACATTCAGTACATCCGATACTAATACACCGGCGAAAGTTGCTTTGTCCAAACCAAGGATGTTGGTAGTGTAACCAAACCCTGTCAGCACACTCTGAAATTGTGCATTAAAGGCTGCATTCATTGCCGACGGCACAGTGGTGTTAAACTCATTCTTACGGGCCGATCCTACGAACACAGTATTAATTGCCGGGCGAGCCATTTGGTCGTTCTGTGTATAGGTGCCGGAAGTATCAAAGGTATCAGCAGGTACGTCATCGTCCTTATCACATCCCACTGCCAGTATCGAAACAGCCGCTATCAGCAGCATTGAAAGTTTATTTAATCGTAACATAGTTTACTGTTTTAAAATTTAGAATAGGGGTTACTTAGATTTTGTTTCAGCCCAAACATTGATAGTGGCCGCAGAGCCCAATAAGGTCTTTGGCACTTCCACCACTATTGACATCACATTGGTTCCGGCAAAAGTGTCTACACCAGGGCTGCGAAAACCAGGCTGTGTACCAGCAATCACTTCTTTGAAGCGTACCAGGTCGAAGAAGAATGGATCATCTCTCGGACCGGCAAAGATTCTTGTCCCGTTTGCATTTGTAGTGGTATTGATAGTAGCACCACCATAGGCAGTTACAGCAACCTCTGTACTGGGACCACTGGTTTTAACCGTGCTGGTCAAACCGGGAGTACCAACGGCCACCGGGCCATACACTCTCATTTTACCACCCTGAACAAGACACTGGATCACCAGGTCTTCCACGTTATCTCCTGTATTGTCAATATTGATCTCATACATTACATTAGATGGAAAACTGGCAGTGGCTGAAGCACTTGGAGAAAGAAGCCCTTGTGTATTTACTACAAATACCATCTTGCTGTTGTCAGCAGGACTTTGAAACGCATACACGTCGGTAATGTCATTACCAGGACTGGTACTGCCTGGCCCGGTTACAGCCGGTGCATCAATATGGTCAGCAGCGAAAATAATTCCGCCAACCAATACTACTCCCAGCAAACCGCCTAAGAAGATCTTTTTTTTCATACATAATAATTTTAATGATTAAAAATTGGTGCAGGTGTCGGTTAGAAAATCTTGTTTTTATATCTTCCAAATAACCCCGTCATCCGGTTGATTTTGTGATCTTAACCACTTACGGGATATTGTCTGGATTAGATTGTCACATTAAAAGAATATATCAGCACCGCCTGTCACTAAAATGCCCGGCTAGGAAAAAACTGATAGTAATTTTGTCCCGTACATGAGACAAATAAAAACCAACTATGCAAGTCAAAAAGATGTTCTTTTTTCTATCTGCCTTCTTGCCTTTGGCTGTTTTAGCACAAAAAGGCACTATTGAAGGGCTGATAAAAGACGCAGAATCCAATACCCCTGTCACCGGCGCCACTATCAATATACCTGGTAATAAAGGGGACAATTCAGATCTCTTTGGTAAGTTCAGCATTCCCGCCGTAAATCCCGGTCAGTACGAAATGATAGTTTCTCATGTGGGATATAAAACAGAGATCATTCCCGTAGAAGTAAAATCAAACCTGCTTTCCACTATTAATGTCAATCTGAAAAAAGCTAACCTCGATCTGTCGGAGGTACGCATCAACAGTAAAAAAACAACAGGCCTGAATACCATCAGCGCTGTGGATATAAGATTACGTCCGGTGAATACCTCACAGGATGTCCTCCGCATTGTACCGGGACTCTTCATTGCACAACACGCAGGCGGAGGTAAAGCAGAGCAAATATTCCTTCGGGGATTCGATATTGATCATGGAACAGATATCGCCATCACCGTGGATGGCCTGCCAGTTAATATGGTAAGCCATGCACACGGACAAGGTTACGCTGATCTTCATTTCCTCATTCCTGAAACAGTAGAAAAAGTAGGTTTTGATAAAGGCCCTTATTTCGCCGGTAAAGGCAACCTCGCCACATCGGCTTATG
>JAEUVL010000251.1 GCA_016786965.1 Chitinophagaceae bacterium | reverse complement strand
TCATATTGCAAGTTTCTTTTTACTGCGTGATTCAAAAGGTAATTACAATTTTACCAATTATAAATATACTTAAATTGCCGGTTATTACAACCTAACAACCTCAATTTCAATGACCCCGGAACGACATCAGCGATTGACATCAGTATTAAATAAGCGGCAGGGAAATATTGCCCTCGTGATGGAGAATGTATTTGACCCTCATAATATTTCTGCGGTGATGAGAACGGCGGATGCGGTAGGAGTGCAGGATATCTATATCCTGAATACCAAGATACCACGGCATAAAAAATGGGGGGCGAAAAGTTCATCCAGTGCTGCGAAATGGCTTACGGTTCACCAGTATGAAAATGCTGCCGACTGTTTTTCATCCCTGAGAAAGCACTATTCAACCATTTTAACCACCCATCTGAGCAGCGATGCGGTAAGTTTACATAGTATTGATTTTACCCAGAGCATTGCTCTGGTATTTGGTAATGAGCACAGCGGGGTAAGTGATGAGATAAGGGAACTGGCAGATGGTAATTTTATCATTCCACAGGTGGGGATCATTCAATCGCTGAACATCAGTGTGGCCTGTGCGGTTACCCTTTATGAAGCGTTCCGACAAAAAAGCAATGCGGGGCAGTACAACCAGCCGGGTCTGGATGCCGTCCGGTATGCGGAGCTGTTTAAGGAATGGGGAGAGAATAGCCGATAGTATTTAGTCTATTGTATATGCGAAGAAATATATTACTTATCGTTTCATTGCTGGCCGGTAGCCTGATTTTTGGGCAGGAGGTGAGGCGTGTAAAGATCACAGACCTCGAAAAGATCATTGCTGAAAGCAAGACCCCGCTGATCATTAATATGTGGGCCACCTGGTGCAAGCCCTGTATTGAGGAGATACCTTATTTCCAGGAGGAGGCTTTGGCGCACAGTAAAGACAGTTTGCAATTGCTGTTAGTAAGTCTCGATTTCAAAGAGGCTTTTCCAAACAACATAAAAACGTTTGCCGGCAAAAGAAACATCACTGCTTCTATTCTCTGGCTGGATGAAACGGATGCAGATTATTTCTGCCCGAAGATCGATCCTAAATGGTCAGGAGCAATTCCGGCAACCCTTTTTATAAACAATAAAAAAGGCTACCGGAAGTTTGCTGAAGATCAGCTCTCGCATGAAGAACTGAAAAGGGAGATCATGGCTTTACTCGAATAAATCTTACCGGCCTGTTACTAACAGGTTCTTTGCTGCCTGAAAGGAACATTTGGTATATGCTGAATAGGCTTTGGCCGCATTTGTTCTCATTAGTTCGTAGTTCCCGCCTTTTACATAAGCTGACAATGCATCATGTAGTGTGTAGGCTTCCGGGCCCATTAATCCTGACGTAAGCAGGGCAGGGTATGCATTGGCATTTACTATATATGGCAGAAAATACTTTTTACTGATACAGGCAAGTATGATACAATCTCTGGTCCGCTTGTCTTCATTGGCAGCGGGTTGGGGAATTTGAAAATCCATCAGCCCGTTGTGCCCGATCAGCGAAATCAGCCTGGCGTTTCCATTTATACCAATTACCTCTTTTCCTGAATGAATGGTATCTTTTGTTTGTCCTGATAAGCTGTTTAAAAAATTGATAGTGCACTGTTTGATATACCTGCCATCATAGGCATCGGCTATCAGATAATAGCCTGTGTTACGATGTTTGAACACAAGTCTTTCAAGCACCAGGGAATCCAGCTTTTGTGTGCTCATTAATTCCCATTCCTTACTGTTCTTAAAGAAAGTTCTGATGCCATATCCCCAGCCCCAGTACAGATTATTATCAGGATCTTGTCCATTGCCCACTTTTGCTGATACGGGAACAATGCCCTGGTACTTATTATCGCATAAAGCCACGAATACATGAATACTTTTGATTGCCGTATCCAAAGGACTGGCTTTGCTTTGATTATCAATTTGCTGAAGCGTTTGTGCTGGTAAAGTAGCGTTGGCTTTTTTATGCTGACAGGCAGTAGCCGCAGCTATAACTATTATCAGAATCAGGGTACAATATCGCATGGGTATTTATTCTGCCATTGTCTGGCCGGCAGCTTCTCGTTCCATCTCTTCTTTTGCCTTGGCCAGGATATAGAGAAAGTAAATACCTGCACCCAGGCTCACTAGTGCCAAGATGATACCCATTACGCTTTTATGATAGATCGCTTTGGCAAGGGAGAATCCTACTAGTACCATAAAGCTGAAGATGATGATCCTGTTGAGGGTTTGTCTCGAGAGCATAAGCTGTGGTTTTCGGTGAGTGATCAAGTTACTGTAAGGTATAGGATGCCTGCATAAAAACATTCCATAAAGTTTTTATAAAAAAAATACCCCCGGTGATTCCGGGGGTATTTTAACAAGTAGCTGGACGATCGTTTATTGTAATCTTTTTATGCTGCATCCTACCGACCTCGAAGTTTTAACGGCGATCTCCTTACCGTCTTTCAGTTCATCAAGGGCTGCAACCAGGTGCTTGCGGGATACTGCTGAAGCATCAGACGGGTTATCATCAATGGCACCATGGTATACCAGTTTTCCTTCTCCATCAAAAAGGAAACATTCCGGGGTGCGGTTAGCGCCAAAGGCATCTGCTATAGCAGAATTATTATCCACCAGGTAATACCAATTATAGCCCTGTTCTTTAGCGTAGGCTTTCATGTCCTCGTAGGAATCATCATCGCCCCGCTTTGCTTCATTAGAGTTGAGTATAGCAACGCCAATGCCATATCCCTGGGCATATTTGCAGGCTTCGTAAGTACGGGATTGATTTTTTACCACATAAGGGCAGGTGTTGCAACTGAACATCACGAGCAAGCCTTTGTCCGTCTTGGCATCTTTGAGCGATACTTCTTTACCGGACACATCTTTCATTTTCAGGTCCGGGCTGGGAATGGGGGAGCCGATCGGCAGGGGATCATTAGCACCAATGGCCAGCATTAATGCTGCTGCGGGTAATGCTGCAAAGAGTATTTTTTTCATACTAATGTTTTTTTATAGTAACCAAATTTCGGCAATTAAGTTGACAGGTCGCTGCCGTCTGCGGGATTATCTTTCCGCTCATCGGCAATTCTTTTAAGTGCGTTAATACTTACATTTAGTTCAAACCCTATCAGCAGGATGAGGGAATTGATAAATATAAGTACCATGAGGATCAGCACCGTACCGAGCGAACCATATATCTGGTTATAACTGCCAAAACGGCCTACCCACCAAGAAAATAGTAATGTGAGCAGGAGCATGAGGAAAGTGGCCAGTATGGAACCCGGATTGATGAGCCTCCACTTTTTATGCACGGCGGGGGCGTGCCGGTAGATATAAGATATGCAGGAGAAAAAAAGTAAAATGATCACCAACCATCGGGCATTCAGGATGATGTTTCTTAATACGGCGCTTTCTATGCCCAACAGTTTCAGCACAGCACCGCGACCAATCAAGAGTAAAATACATGCAAACACAATGATGAACAGTACCAGGGTGATTTTTAGTGCCGCACCTCTTTTTTGCAGGTCGGTTCTTTTTCTGAAGCCAATATAATTTTTGTCAAAAGACCGCATTATGCCCATAATGGCATTGGATGAGAAGAACATAGATAATACGAAACCGAGGGATAATAACCCTGTACGGGGGTTATTAATGAAGTCCTGCAGGAAATTGATCAGTACCTGGTTATCTTTTTCGCCGGGGATTACATCACGGATCAATCCATACAATTCTTCTTCAAACTGCTGGCTGATAGGAAAGAAGGGGATAAGCGTAAATAGAAAAATGACGGCCGGAGGGATGGCCATAAAGAAATTATAAGCAATGGCCGAGGCCCTTTCCGTCATACCTATGGTCTTTACCTGCCCGATAAAAAACTTTACCACATCATAGATCGGGATGCTCCGGAAACCGGGCAACGATGTTTCTTTACTTTTATTAATAATGATCCTCGCCGGTGCAGAGGTGGCTATTTTATGTCCTATTTTGGTAAAGAAGGGCATTACTTGTTCAGTTGCTGTTTTGCCTTAGCGGATG
>JAEUVL010000200.1 GCA_016786965.1 Chitinophagaceae bacterium | reverse complement strand
GGTGAACGGAAAGAACATTGGCGAATTAAGCAGCCTGCCGGTAAAAGACCTGAAGACCTGGTTTGATGAAACCGGTAAAAAACTAAGCCTGCATGATAAGGAAGTGGCAAAACGGATACTGATAGAATTGCATAACCGGCTCGATACACTGCTCAAAGTAGGATTAGGCTACTTAACGCTGAGCCGCCTGGCGAATTCATTAAGCGGCGGCGAAAGCCAGCGGATACAGTTGACAAGAAGTCTGGGCAGCAACCTCACCAACTCTCTTTATATTTTAGATGAACCTTCCATCGGACTGCACTCAAGAGATACAGCTAACCTGATAACCGTATTAAAAGAACTGAGAGACCTTGGAAATACTGTCGTGGTCGTGGAACATGATGAAATGATGATGCGGGAAGCCGATCATATAATAGATATGGGGCCGCTGGCATCACATCTCGGCGGGGAAGTAGTGGCGGAAGGGGATTATGATGCTATCGTGGCAAACCCGCAAAGCCTTACCGGTAAGTACCTGAATGGTGAGCTCTCCATAGATCCGCCAAAGCAGGTACGGAAATGGAACCGTTCTATAATTGTGGAAGGTGCCCGGCATAATAACCTGAAGAACATAACGGTGGAGTTTCCGCTCAATGTGCTTTGTGTGGTAAGTGGTGTGAGCGGCAGTGGTAAAACAACACTGGTAAAACAAATTCTTTCCCCTGCGCTGCGGAAGATGAAAGGAGAGTTTGGTGATAAGATCGGATTTCACAAACAGATCACCGGGGATACAGACAGCATCGGGCAAATAGAAATGGTGGACCAGAACCCTATCGGTAAATCATCGAGAAGTAATCCGGTAACCTACATTAAAGCGTATGATGAGATAAGGGACCTGTATGCAAGGCAACCGCTGAGCAAGATGCGGGGCTTTCAACCCAAGCATTTTTCGTTCAACGTGGATGGTGGCAGATGCGATACCTGCAAAGGCGAAGGTGAACAGGTGGTGGAAATGCAGTTCCTGGCGGATGTGCACCTTACCTGTGAATCATGCGGCGGAAAGCGATTTAAAGAAGAGGTGCTGGAAGTAAAGTATAACGACAAGAGCATTTATGATGTACTGGAGATGAGTGTGGATGAGGCAATCGATTTTTTCTCCTTTGCTGAAGGGGGAGGCAGGGAGGGGGCTCTTGCAAAAGCCATTCAGCCTTTGAGTGATGTGGGGCTGGGCTATGTAAAACTCGGACAGTCATCCGATACCTTATCCGGTGGTGAGGCACAGCGGGTAAAGCTGGCTTCTTTCCTGGGAAAGGGCCGTGCCGGAAATAAGATACTGTTCATCTTTGATGAGCCGACAACGGGCCTTCATTTTAATGATATCAAAAAATTGTTAGCTTCTTTTAATGCTTTAATAGAACAGGGCCACTCTATTTTGGTGATAGAACATAATACGGATGTGATCCGTTCTGCTGACTGGGTGATAGATCTTGGACCAGAAGCCGGAGACGCAGGCGGACAGTTGGTTTTTGCCGGTAAACCACTTGACCTGAAACAAGAAAAGAAAAGTTATACAGCCCGTTACCTTTAAACGGCTATAGTAAATCTACGAAGACCTTGGAATTACCACTTGGTGATATTACCTTAGAGCTTTCTAAGATCTGAATCCCCACTATCCTTACTGGAATCCGTACCGAAATCTATCTCCTCTGAAGGGCTTATTTTTTTATACCCTTTAATTGAAACTATGAGACTTTTTACATTTTTAAGAAAGAAGGCATTGCCTTTGTCTATTGTATTGCTATTCCCAATAGCTTCATTTTGCCAGACAAATACCTGGACAGGTGCCACTAGCACTAACTGGAATACCGGAACTAATTGGTCGTTAGGTGTAGTTCCAACTAATGCCCACGATGTAGTAATAGCTTCCAATGTTTCAATAAATGTTAATTCAAGCCCCACTATTAATAGTCTTACGATTAATAGCAATGTAAATGTTAGTTTTACTGTAACAGGGACTCAAACTATAACAATTGATAATACTGGTAGCTCAATTGCTCTCGGGAGTTCACTTACTCTGGTAGGTGTATCGGGGGGTGGAACTAGACAAATGATTATTGCATTTTCAGGTGTAGGACAAACAATGTCTATAGCTGGAAATCTGAATGTTAACATCGCTGGTAATGATCCTGGTGTGTATAATGCAACAAACAGTAATACAACAGTTACAGGTACAATTACCAATAATGGAGGAACTATTACTTCATCTGCAACTAATCTATCATTTTTATCTGGTGGTACTTATGTCCATGCTATTAACGGAAGCAATATCCCCACTGCTACCTGGAATGCAGCTTCTAATTGTAATATTACCGGTATCACCGGTACAGCTCCAACTGGCCTCAATCAGGCATTTGGACACTTTACCTGGGATTGTATCGGGCAAACAACCGGATTTTTATTTGCCGGGGCATTAACAACCATTAATGGGAATTTTACAGTTGGTAACACTAATACTTTTGGTCTTTTTTTAGCCTCTACTACGGGTAGTACATATACACTTACAATAGGCGGCAATCTTGTCATTAATGATAATGCGTGGCTGGCAGTTACCTTAGGTGATAATATAACAGCTACCATAAATGTTGCAGGCAATTTCTCCATGTCAGGTGCAGGCTCAGGAACTACCTTTTTTGATTTTCATCCGCAGACAGGTGCTTCCATAACACTCAATAAATTAATCCTGAATGTGGCAGGTAATTTTTCACAATCGGGTGGTCAGTTCGATTTTACAGCAGGTGATTCTGATGCAGCAAATTTTGCTGAACTGCGGATTGGTGGAAACTATGCATTGACAGGTACAGGTATAATGTTGACTTCAACCTCAGATAACTCTGTTACAAACGGTACGATCACCTTTAACAAATCTGGTACACAAACATTTAACGCTACTACACCGGGCAACCTGATTTATACAAACTTCATCGTAGCTGCTAACAGCACACTTGAATTATTATCAAACGTTCTTCTTACCAGCGAAGCTTTAGCTGTGTGGGGAGGTAATTTTACTGTTAATAGTGGCGGTGTTTTAGATGCAGGAACGAACCAGATAGTAAGTTCTACCGGAGCAACTGCTGGTACATTTAATGTGTTTACATTAAGCAGTGGTGCAGGATTAATAACTGCTAATGTAAATGGTATTCAAAATACGACGATAGGAACTATTTCAACTTCACTCGCCACCCGTACTTACAGCAGTGCTGCTAATTATACTTACAATGGCGTAGCGATACAAAATAGCGGCGTTTTCACGACGTCGCCAACGGCCAACCAGGTCAACAACTTAACCATTAATAATACAGCAGGAAATACCACCACCGGAGTAACGCTGGAGCAAGCTTTTGCTGTAGCCGGGTCTCTTACCCTTACCAGTGGTCATCTAACCAGCAGTTCTACCAACCTGCTTACTATGAATGCCGGTAGTAATGTGGCCGGTGCCAATTATGCCGCAAGAATCTCTGGTGGTTCTGATAACTCATTTGTGAACGGACCGATACGGAAGATCGGTAATACCAACTTTTTGTTCCCGGTAGGTAAAGTAAATGGAGGTCATCATTTTACGGGTATTTCTGCACCAGCCAATCCCGGTGATACTTATACTGCCGAATATATAAGAGGTAGTGCCAGGTTGTTAGGAACGGTGTCTGCTGCAGGCCTTAGCCATGTAAGCAATTGTGAATATTGGGATATCAGCACTACAGCCGGCAGCCCCAATGTAAATGTGACCTTATCCTGGACGGGAACCAGCAATTGTAATGCAGCGGTATATGTAAATGATTTTGCTTCACTGGTGGCAGCACATTTTTCCGGCGGTACCTGGAGCAGCTATGGCGGTACCGTTGATGGAGGCAGTACAGTATCCGTAGGCTCTCTCACCTGGAATGGCGTTACCACTTTCAGTCCTTTCTCACTGGGTAGTACCGATGATGAAACGAACCCATTGCCTGTTAAACTGGTAAATGTAAAAGCTTACCGCAGTGGCAACAGGAATAAGATAGAATGGACCAACCTGACAGAGACAGCAGTGGATGTTTATGAAGTGCAGCGTTCTGTAACAGG
>JAEUVL010000148.1 GCA_016786965.1 Chitinophagaceae bacterium | reverse complement strand
AGTCTTATTCCTGGATGAATTGCCAGAATTTAAAAGAACAGTACTGGAAGTAATGCGGCAGCCTATGGAAGAAAGAAGAGTGACCATTTCCAGGGCAAAAGTAGCTGTTGATTTCCCGGCCTCCTTCATGCTGATGGCATCTATGAACCCCTGTCCTTGCGGTTTTTATAATCATCCTGAAAGAGAATGCAGTTGCCCGCCGGGAACCGTACAGAAATATTTGAATAAGATATCGGGCCCTTTGCTCGACAGGATAGATCTGCATGTGGAAGTAACACCCGTTGCTTTCAGCGAATTATCATCCTCCAGGCAACAGGAAAACTCTGCCGACATCAGGAACAGGGTGATAGCTGCCAGGGAAAAACAGGCTGACCGATATAAAAGCAATCCAGGTATTTATTGTAATGCACAGATCAGCAGCAAGATGCTGAAAGAAATCTGTGAGATAAATACAGCAGGTGCCAACCTGCTGAAAGTAGCCATGGAGAAACTGAATTTATCAGCAAGGGCCTACGACAGAATAATCAAAGTGTCGAGAACAATAGCTGATCTTTCCGCTTCTGAAGAAATAAAGCCGGAACATTTAGCGGAAGCTATACAATACAGAAGTTTGGACCGGGAGGGATGGGCAGGATAAATGTATATGCAGAGATAACAATAGGGTGTTCTTTACTATAATAAAGAACACCCATTTTCTTTTTTTAGCCAGTTGGATTGATACTAATGCTGATCGTAGTTCTGGTAATGTCAGTAGCGCAACCACGGGTTACGCAGGCACCAGTCTGGTAAATAACGGTTGTCCAGCTGTCTGCTCCAAATTGCATAGAGTTTTGGCCGAGCCTGGAGATTGTCTTCTTTTTCAGCTCCAGCTTGCGAATTGGTTTTTTTTCCATGTTTAAAGGTTTAATAAATAAAAAATGAACACCCGAAATTCTTTGAAAAATTTCGGGTGTTCAAAGAATCTGTGTTCTTCATTCACCCAACTTTTTTTATCCGGTTGGGCGGATGCTTGAAATGGTTCTGGTAAAGTCTGAACCACAACCATTAGTTATACCACACCCTGCGGTTTGGTAAATGATCGTTGTCCAGCTATCACCACCAAGTTGCATTTGGTTTTGTCCAAGCCTGGAAATGGTTTTCTTTTTCAGTTCCAGCTTGCGGATAGGTTTTTTGTCCATGATTAAAA
>JAEUVL010000089.1 GCA_016786965.1 Chitinophagaceae bacterium | reverse complement strand
TGTTCCGTCAGCCCGGTAACCGCTGCTGATTAAAGATACAAAAGCTCATTGTTTATTCTGTTGCTTGGTGTTATTCGTCTGCCTGAACCGAAGTTGAATAGCGAACAAAATGCTGAGAATATATTCGTCGCCCCGCCATATTCCCAATGCAATGTTAGCGGCCGTTTTACCAACTAATTTCGTTTGTCGTAGTATCAAATCCTTTTGCGTGAATTATATCTAGTTCAGAATAGTCCATTTTATCGTAAGGCGAAAGCGTCGCTAGCATTTTATTTCTACTAACAGAAATTAGCTTGAAAACGTCATATGTTGATACAGCTTTATTAAATGCGAAATTGAGCCCAATTTCTTTTGCAGGTACACTTGGATAGATTATGGCATCTGCTTTTTCTTTCGCTAAGTACAGTGCCAGATTACAATATGCTGTGGTTATGATATAAGTCTTTGGATCATCCTTCCCATGCTTTCGAAACTTCTCAAATAAAAAACGGTACAAAATAATTGCCGCATCTCTTGTCTCAGGGTCATACGTTTGAATTGTATCATCAAAACTTTCACCATAGTATTTATCGAAGTCTGATATTCGCAAATGTTTATCTGGCGAAGTGACGATAACAATTTTCAACGGTCTTTGTATTTCCCATTTGCTAATAGTCACTAAGACTATGTCGCCTGGGTTAATTTTCTTTGTCCAATCGTCAGCAATTTCCATATAGGAGATGGGCCGTGTTTCAGAAGAATAAAGTTTAGATTGAAATGGACGATTACACCTTGCAAATGATTTGACTACTTCTGACGGTGCAATAAATATATCTGATACTTTATTGAAAAATAATTCATTCTTCATATGAGTTCTCGACCGTACTACTGTAGTAGATGCTCCCAAATCATCAATAATTACTGGTATGCCTTTAATGGTAAGAAAAGTTGTTAAGGCATATTCATAAGCGAACTCGTCGAACGGATTTAATTGTTCAAGTTTAGCTATAGCTTTATTTACTGTATCAACTGTCATACTAATAGTGCTCATAATAAAATAGCCACCTAACTCATGTATTTCCACTACCCTCTAAAGTTATTAATTTATCATTTACCTGATCATCTACCACAAACCCACCGAATGCCTGTTGCGCCAATACCCTATGGTAACCGTTTAGAAACGTTTCTACCCGTTTATTCCCGGATAATTTACACCAACTTACAATTACCGCACCGCCGCCGCAATACTTAAAACAGGGTATTTATGCCGGGCCATGGGCCGGTTGGTGATCAGGAGAAAAAGGGGTGGTGCATCGGCAGCGGCTGCCGCCCGCGGGGATGGCTGGAATATCAAAATTTTGGGTGCGCATCCAAAAAAATTGATAATGGAATGGGACTGCCCTGGGGTGGTGGCTGCTATTCCGATGGCTGTTTTTACCCTGGTGGCGGTGGCTGCTCTCGGGCTCCTTTTCACCAGCTGACCAACTCCCCCGCCGGCCCGAAAAACCGGGTTTTTCGGGGTGGCTATTCTGTAAGTGGCTGTTTGTAAGGTATTTAGCCCCAAATAAATCGATTTTGACAGCCAGGAAATTGATTTTGACGTCCGTGAAATCCATTCTGACGGAAAATCTATGAGACATGTTTCTCAGATCATGGATGCTGTCTGCCAATCTGTCAATACTGCATGCCAGATTTTGTGTCTGACGGCCGTGAAATCCATTCTGACGGCCGCGAAATTGATTTTTTCTGCAAATCTGTGGATCATGCATGTTGGGAAATCCATTCTTTCGGTCAGGAAATCGATTCTCACTGATTGTCGGTGAGTGATGTTCTCCGGGAAATGCTGTCTGTTTACAGTTCATTCCATATCTGTTGGAAATCTATCGTTATCAATTTTGCTTTTTTCGGCTTCTGTTGCCGGTTTTTTCAGTTCTGTTTGGCTGCTGTCGGGTACTGTTTGGCATTAATCCTTATCTCCGGCGGCCCGGTTGGCATCTGATCTTGTTGGATGGATATCTGCCCGGTTTATCAATTTATTGATAATGGTGCGGCGCCTCTTGCATGTTAATGGATGCTTCTTAGCAGCGGGTAGATGATGGTTGCTGGTCTTTCGGCCCCTATTGATCCGTGTAAAATCCTGTTCGTTTCAATTTATTTCTTCTTGTGTGTGGATGCAAATAATACAAGCACAACGAATACAGGAACACGGATTACACGGGTTGGATAGATGAACACGGATTATTTATTCCGCCGTTGGCGGGATAAACAGGATTAATAACCCTTAAACGCTACTAATAATAAAGAAGGGTTTGTCAATCCTTATAGGGCAAAGCAGTATTGATCCGTTTTTATCCTTCCAATCTGTGTCATCTGTGTTCCTGTATTCTATGTACCTGTATTCCATGTGCCTGTATTATTTGTATTCACACAATAGGCTTTTATGGCGCATTACTGCTTGCGGCCCGGTTATTGGCACTATAAAGCACATTAAAAAGAATATATGAACAATCAAAAACAGTTCGGCGTCTGGATGGATAACCACCAGGCTTCAGTAGTAGGCAGTGGAGATACAGCAGACGGGCCGTTGCAGGTGCTGGCCCATGTAAAGGGTGAAGGCAGTTCTCAAAACTCGGATGAACATACGGCTAATAATCATCAGAAAATGGTGCAGGCCAAGTTCTTTAAGGAGATCACCTCACACCTGGTGAATGCCACGCATATACATGTTACCGGCACCGGGCAGGTACAGGAACAATTCATTCACTACCTGGCAGCTACACCACAATTCAAAAACAGTCAAACCGCTGAATCCACCTCCAACAAAATGAGTGATGAAAAGCTGGTAGCCTATATCACCGCTAAATTCTGATGGATGTATTTGGTTCCCCGGTAATAATAGATAAAGGGGCTGTCATATAAAATGACAGCCCCTTTGTTATTTATACACCGGTGCGGGCTTCTCAGGCCAGGTCAAACCGGTCGAGGTTCATCACCTTGTTCCAGGCAGCTACAAAATCATTTACAAATTTCTCCTGTGCATCTTCGCAGGCATACACTTCTGCTATGGCCCGCAGTTCTGAGTTAGAACCAAAGATCAGGTCAGCACGGGTGGCCGTCCACCTGGCAGTGCCGGTGGCACGGTCGCTGCCAATAAAACCTTGCTGTACAGGATCAGCAGCCTTCCAGGTGGTACCAAAGTCCAGCAGGTTCACAAAGAAATCATTGGTGAGTGCGCCGGGGCGGTTGGTAAATACGCCATGGGCAGACTGATCAAAGTTGGTATTAAGCACCCGCATACCTCCTACCAGCACGGTCAGTTCCGGTGCGGTCAGCGTCAGCAGTTGTGCCTTGTCCACCAGCAGTTCTTCCGATGTGGCAGCATGTCCGGCCTTCAGGTAGTTACGGAAACCATCAGCCACCGGCTCCAGCACGGCAAATGATTCTACATCTGTTTGCTCCTGTGTGGCATCACCACGTCCCGCTGTAAAAGGTACTGTAATGGTGTGGCCGGCATTCTTAGCTGCCTGCTCCACACCGGCGCATCCGGCCAGTACGATCAGGTCGGCCATGGATACCTGCTTGCCGCTGTTGTTGAATTCCTGTTGTATGGTTTGCAGCCCTCCTAATACATGGGCAAGTTGTGCGGGGTTATTCACTGCCCAATCTTTCTGCGGGGCCAGCCGTATGCGGGCACCATTGGCGCCGCCACGTTTATCAGATCCGCGGAAGGTGGAAGCAGATGCCCAGGCAACAGATACCAGTTGCGATACAGAAAGTCCGCTGGCCAGGACCTTTGCTTTCAGCGCAGTAATATCATGTTCATTGATCAGTTCATGTGTTACAGCCGGGATGGGGTCTTGCCAGATCAGTTGTTCATTTGGTACTTCCGGCCCCAGGTAGCGGGCTATCGGTCCCATATCACGGTGTGTCAGTTTGAACCAGGCACGGGCAAATGCATCTGCAAACTCATCAGGGTGTTCAAAAAAGCGCCGGGATATTTTCTCATACGCCGGGTCTGCTTTTAGTGAAAGGTCGGTGGTGAGCATAGTGGGTGCATGGCGCTTTGATGGATCATGTGCATCAGGCACAGTTCCGGCACCAGCACCATCTTTGGGTTTCCATTGATGTGCACCGGCAGGGCTCTTGGTCAGTTCCCATTCAAAACCGAACAGGTTCTCAAAGAAATTATTGCTCCATTTTACCGGGGTGGTGGTCCAGGCACCTTCCAGTCCGCTGGTAATGGTGTTTACTCCATTGCCGCTGCCAAATGTATTCTTCCAGCCAAGGCTTTGCTCTTCTATACCAGCCGCAGCAGGTTCTTTGCCTACATATATACCCGGATCAGCAGCGCCATGTGTTTTACCAAAGCTGTGCCCGCCGGCTATCAGTGCCACGGTCTCTTCATCATTCATGGCCATGCGTCCGAATGTTTCGCGGATGTCTTTAGCCGCAGCCAGCGGATCAGGATTTCCATTAGGTCCTTCGGGGTTTACATAGATCAGGCCCATTTGCACGGCGCCCAATGGGTTCTCCAGTTCACGGTCGCCGGAGTAGCGGTCTTTATCTCCCAGCCATTCTTTTTCAGATCCCCAGTATATATCTTCTTCCGGTTCCCACACATCTTCTCTTCCACCGGCAAAACCAAATGTTTTAAAACCCATTGATTCCAGAGCACAGTTACCGGCCAGTATCATCAGGTCGGCCCAGGATATCTTCTTGCCGTATTTCTTTTTTACAGGCCACAATAGTAAGCGGGCCTTATCAAGATTGGCATTGTCGGGCCAGCTGTTCAGCGGAGCAAAACGCTGGGTGCCGTTGCCGCCTCCGCCACGTCCGTCGTGAATGCGGTAAGTACCTGCACTGTGCCACGCCATGCGGATGAAAAATGGTCCGTAGTGACCGTAGTCTGCGGGCCACCAATCCTGCGAGGTGGTCATCAGGTCGAAAATATCTTTCTTCACCGCCGCCAGGTCCAGGCTTTTAAATGCTTCTGCATAGTTGAATTGCTCACCCATCGGGTTTGATAGTGCAGAGTGTTGCCGAAGGATGTTTAATTTCAACTGGTTGGGCCACCAGTCACGGTTGCGGGTGCCGCTGCCGGCGCTTTGCTTCAATGCGCCACCGGAAAACGGGCATTTGGTTTCACTGTTTACATTGTAACTTGTACCACCAGCAGGTGTTGCCTGGTTTTTGTCATTACTCATAATGTATTGTTTTTTATTGTATTAATCGGATGCCAGCGAAAATAACAATGAATTCATCAATTGTTCTATCTATTTAAATGATTTACTCATAGATAATATCTATGACAAACCCCTGCCCGCTGTATC
>JAEUVL010000075.1 GCA_016786965.1 Chitinophagaceae bacterium | reverse complement strand
AAGCCGGGGAAATCTGTGGGATGAAAAGGCATACTATAAACTCCAGTAAGTTCGGTTAACAATTTTATTACGGTAGATCCCTTTCAGGTCGGCCACCATTGCATGGTCTTTGGTGATCCCTGCAAAATACGCATCATCCAGCGCTGTGTATTCTTTGTGCGGCACGGTCACAATTACTGCGTCATAATCTGTTCCTGTTTTGGCCGTCAACCCAAATCCATATTCGTGCTGCAGTTCATCAGAATCGGCATACGGATCTTCCACATCCACATTTACATAGTACGATTTCAGTGCTTTTACCACATCGGCCACTTTTGAATTGCGGATGTCGCTTACATTCTCTTTGAACGTAGCTCCTTTCACCAGTACTTTCGCTGCCTTCACATCGCCTGTGTTCTTGATAATATGCTGCACCACTGTTTTGGCTACATACTTGGCCATGTTATCATTGATGTTGCGGCCTGCCAGTATTACTTCTGCATCATAACCAAGTTCACTGGCTTTGTAGGTAAGGTAATAAGGGTCCACACCGATACAATGCCCGCCTACTAATCCCGGTTGAAACTTCAGAAAGTTCCACTTGGTGCCGGCGGCTTCCAGTACTTCATAAGTATTTATGTTCATCATATTAAAAATGATGGACAGTTCATTCATCAAAGCAATGTTCAGGTCACGTTGAGTATTCTCAATGATCTTGGCGGCTTCGGCCACTTTGATGGAGGAGGCACGGTGAACACCTGCTTTTACCACCAGTTCATAGGTCTGTGCGATTTCTTCCAGCGATTCTGCATCGCAACCAGACGCTACTTTTACGATACTGGATAATGTGTGGTTCTTATCACCCGGATTGATACGTTCCGGCGAATAGCCTGATTTAAAATCAATGATATTTTTTAATCCTGATAATTGTTCGATGATGGGAAGACAATCCTCTTCGGTACAACCGGGATACACCGTTGATTCAAACACCACATAATCTCCTTTCTTTATCACCTTGCCCACCGTTTCAGATGCTTTCTTTACCGGGGTGAGGTCAGGTACATTATGCTCATCCACCGGTGTGGGCACAGCCACGATGAAGAACTTTGCTTCCCGCAGCACCTCCAGCGAATCGGTAAAGGTGATATCGCAACCATCAAAATCTTCTTTTACCAGTTCATTACTTGGGTCGATACCCTGCTTCATCATATCAATGCGCTTCGGATTGATATCGAACCCGATCACTGATATCTGGCGGGCAAATTCTAATGCGATCGGCAGCCCAACATAACCTAAGCCTATCACTGCTAATTTTGCTTTCTTGTCAACTAACTCTTTGTACATTTTCTTTAGGATTTTTATTTCTGACTAATAAATTCTTTGGGTTGTTTGTTGAGTTCTTCCGGCGGCAAAGATTTGAAATACTCATAGGTCATCTTCAGCCCTTCGGCCCTTTCCACCCTTGGTTCCCAGCCGAGCAGGTTCTTTGCTTTGGTTATATCCGGCTGCCGCTGCTTCGGATCGTCTTCCGGCAGTGGTTTGTGCACAATGGTCACTTTATTACCGGTAAGAGATAATATTTCTTTGGCGAAATCAAGCAGTGATATTTCATTGGGGTTGCCAATATTCACCGGCATAATGTAATCGCTGAGCAGCAACCGGTAAATACCTTCGATAAGATCATCCACAAAACAGAAACTTCTTGTTTGTGACCCATCACCAAAGACGGTAAGATCTTCGCCCCGCAATGCCTGACCGATAAATGCAGGTAATGCCCTTCCATCATTCAACCGCATTCTGGGCCCATAGGTGTTGAAAATGCGGACAATTCTCGTATCCACTTTGTGAAAAGTATGATAGGCCATCGTGATGGACTCCATGTACCGCTTGGCTTCATCATACACACCCCTGGGACCAACCGGGTTCACATTGCCCCAGTATTCCTCAGGCTGCGGATGCACCTGCGGGTCGCCATATACTTCACTGGTGCTGGCCACCAGTATCCTTGCATTTTTGGCTTTGGCCAATCCCAAACAATTATGGGTGCCCATCGCCCCCACCTTTAATGTTTGAATCGGGATCTTTAAATAATCTATCGGACTGGCAGGAGAAGCAAAATGAAGTATGTAATCCAGGTGACCGGGTATATGGATGAATTTGGTCACATCGTGATTGTAAAATTCAAATTGCTCCAGCTTGAAAAGATGCTCGATATTTTGCAGGCTCCCGGTGATGAGGTTGTCCATACCTATAACCCTGTAACCTTCTTTAATAAAACGGTCACAGAGATGCGAGCCTAAAAAACCAGCCGCGCCTGTTATAAGTACTCTTTTTTGTGCCATGAATGCAATTAATTAATCGTGGCCCTTCCCACACTTTCATAATGAAAACCGAGTTCTTTCATAGAAGCCAGGTCGAACAGGTTTCTGCCGTCGAAGATAACCTTGTTTTTCAGGCCTTCGGCTATTCTTGTAAAGTCCGGTGTGCGGAATTCGTTCCATTCCGTAGCAATGATCAACGCATCGGCGCCGGTCAGAGAATCATACTGTCTTTCTGCATACTGCACCGCATCACCCAATAGTGCTTTTACATTACTCATGGCCTCGGGATCGAATACACTCACCGTTGCCCCTTCTTTTAATAAGGCATCGATCATTGTCAATGCCGATGCTTCTCTTATATCATCGGTGCCTGGTTTGAAGGCCAACCCCCATAAAGCAAAATGTTTTCCTTTAATGGAACCGCCAAAATATTTTCTGATCCCCGGCATGAGGTGAAGCTTCTGCGTTTCATTCACCCGCATTACGGCATTCAATATTTCGAAATCATAATTCACTTCTTCGGCTGATCGTACCAGGGCCTGTACATCCTTGGGAAAACAACTGCCGCCAAAGCCAATGCCGGGAAACAGGAACCTTTTTCCGATACGGTCATCACTGCCAATGCCGCGGCGCACCATGTCCACATCAGCTCCCAGCTTTTCGCACAGCCGGGCTATTTCATTCATAAAGGAAATTTTGACCGCAAGAAAAGAATTGGCCGCATACTTGGTCAGTTCTGCTGAGCGTTCGTCCATATAGATCACCGGGTTGCCCTGGCGCACAAAGGGTGCATACAGATCACCAATTATCTTTTTGGCTTTATCAGAACTGGTACCTATCACCACCCTGTCTGGTTTCATAAAATCTTCCACCGCCACTCCTTCCCTTAAAAACTCAGGATTGCTTACCACATCAACAGGTACGCTAGAATTTTTGGCAATAGCGGCCCTTACTTTATCAGCCGTACCAACCGGCACTGTGCTTTTATCTACTATTACTTTATAATCGGTGATGATCTTGCCCAGGTCTTCTGCCACACCCAAAATATAGCGGAGATCGGCAGCGCCATCTTCCCCGGGCGGCGTGGGCAATGCAAGGATGATGATCACGGCATCTTTCACCCCTTCAGCCAGGCTAGTGGTAAAATGCAGGCGGTTCTCTTTCAGGTTGCGCAGGAAGAGTTTTTCCAACCCCGGTTCATAGATGGTGATCTCCCCGGCTTTCAGTTTTTCCACCTTCGCTGCATCAATATCCACGCAGGTCACATTGTTGCCGGTT
>JAEUVL010001097.1 GCA_016786965.1 Chitinophagaceae bacterium | reverse complement strand
AAAAAAAAGAGGGCCAGTAGAAACCAGCCCCGTATCACTAACCGGCTGTTAAATGATTAGTTATCTCAGGCGTGATGCAGGTACACATACGATTGCATACAGCTTCACAATATTT
Organism: Chitinophagaceae bacterium; assembly: GCA_016786965.1. Lineage (GTDB taxonomy): Bacteria > Bacteroidota > Bacteroidia > Chitinophagales > Chitinophagaceae > JJ008. The sequence continues at coordinate 2,276 of JAEUVL010001097.1, read as the reverse complement.
CTTTAAAAAAAGTTGGGGAGGTGGTAAAACAGCAGACAACGTACTGGCATTCTGCCTCTTTTAAACGGGGAATGGCCGGGAAAAGTTACAGCCGACTGTATGATAACAGCCAAACAAGGAAAGATGGACCGGGGCTTACCCCTGCATTCAGCCTTCCCTGCTTGGCTATTTGTTATTTATTTAGATCCAACCTCTTCCTCCTCAGTATCCTTATCAATTTCAGGCGCTGGCTTTGTTTTGGCCAGCAGTTGTGCACTTTCCACCAGGCGAATGAATTCTGAGCGGTAGCCACCTTCATCATTGGCTTTGGCCTTACGGGCCAGCGTAAGCACATTTTCAAAAGACGCATTTGACTTAAACTCGGAATTGCGCAGCAGCATACCAAACTCCGCTACGGACGTGGCAAAGCGGAAATTATCAGAGGTTTTGGCTATGGCTATTTGTTTATCTTTTACCGGGTGTTCGATGAGTTTACTTACATCGCCATCAGGTTCTTTGTAGCGGAACTTTACCGTCATGATCTCATCCGTTTGGGACGATTGACTGAAAGGCACCACATTCTTCTGGTATTTTAATGAATCCACCTTTTGCAGAAAGTCACTTTCAATTCCCACTGGTATCACTTCGTACAAAGCGGTAACAGTATGGCCGCTTCCTAATTCACCGGCATCTTTTTTATCATTGTTGAAATCTTCTTTGGCCAGCATCCGGTTCTCGTAACCGATCAGGCGGTAGCCTTGTACTTTGGCTGGGTTAAACTCGATCTGCAATTTCACATCTTTGGCAATAGTGAAGAGCGTTCCGCCAAATTCATTCACCAGTACTTTTTTCGCTTCGGTAATACCATCTATATATGCATGGTTACCGTTTCCTTTATCAGCCAGCTTTTGCATTTTGGCATCCTGGTAGTTACCCATGCCATAGCCAAGCACTGTGAGAAAGACGCCGCTTTTTCTTTCTTCCTCGATCAATCTCTCCATGGCATCATCACTGCTTTCGCCTACGTTAAAATCACCATCGGTGCAAAGGATCACCCGGTTATTACCACCTTTCACAAAATATTGTTTCGCTGTTTTGTAGGCCAGTTTTATCCCGGCTCCTCCGGCAGTAGAACCGCCGGCTTCCAGGTTATCGATCGCTTCTTTGATCTTTGTTTTATTGGCACCGCTGGTGGGAGCCAGCACCAGACCGGCAGCTCCTGCATACACCACTATCGATACTTTATCTTGCTCTCTTAATTGATCTGTCAGCAGTTTCATAGAAGCTTTTACCAGGCCGATCCTGTCAGGGCCGCTCATAGAACCGGATACGTCGATCAGAAAAGTAAGATTGGAGGCGGGTAAATCATCGGTGGGGATCTTTTTACCCTGCAGGCCGATCAGCACCAGTTTGTGTGCTTTATTCCAGGGGGCATCTGATATTTCTGTATTAATTGAAAAGGGTTCGTTCTTCACTGGTTGCGGATATTCGTATTTGAAGTAGTTCACCATTTCTTCAATACGTACGGCACCTGCTGGTGGCAATTGTCCCTGGTTCAGGAAACGGCGTACATTGCTGTAAGAGGCGGCATCCACATCTATAGAAAAAGTGGAAAGAGGATTGTCAGTAGCTTTTAGAAATTTATTCTCGGTGATCTTATCATATCCTTCCCGGTTGAAATCAGGTTTCTCTTCGTCGATATCAAAATAACCATTGATATCTCCTTTCAATGGTTCTCCGCCAACAGTCCTGGAAAGAGGAGCATTATAATAACCCTGATTTATGTATCCAACATCTTTTACTTTCCTGCCATAGCCGATCGCTGTTACCACTACCTCGGTACCCATCAGCACATTTTGTTTCAGGGAAACGTTGATCACAGTTCTGCCTTTCACTTTTTCTTCATGTGAGGTAAACCCGGGGCCAGAAAAAACAAGTACATCATTTGAATTGCTGACGGTGATATGGTAAGTACCGTCACTGGCAGCAGAAGTGCCGGCCCTGGTACCCTTCACCTGGATACTGACACCCGGCAGCGGGCTTCCTTTTTCATCTGTAACAATACCTGTTACAGTAATTGATTGCACGGGACGGAATGCCAGGAGTATTAATACCAGCGGCATAATCAGGATAAGTATTCGCTTCATAAAAAAGAGTTTGACTGGCTGATGCAGCCACAGAAGTGTTTGCATAAAACAGGAAATGTGAAAATTTGGAAACAGGAGAATTTAAAAATGAAAAGGTGATTCAGGAGCCGGTAAAGATCTGGAACTAACTCAACTTGTTTCCAGCCAGCA
>JAEUVL010000220.1 GCA_016786965.1 Chitinophagaceae bacterium | reverse complement strand
TCTAATGCAGCACCTACCTGGACAAAGATCACAGCAGGTTTGCCGGCTTCTTTTACCGGTTATATCCGTATGGATAATGTGGGTGCCACGAGGCTGTATGCTTCTATCGGCGGTGCTTCTACCACTAATGAATTATTTCTTTCAACTGATTTTGGCGCCAACTGGTCTGGAAAGACCGGTTCAGCCCATTGCGATTTTCAATACTGGTTTGCCCATGCACTTGCTATCAATCCTTCGAATACAAATGATATACTATGTGCAGGGGTGGATTTCTTCCGGTATACATCAACCAATACAACCACAGGTGGCTCTATCGCTACTATTTCCAGTGGCAGCTCACCGATTCACTCCGATCATCATGACATAACATATGATCCTAACAACAGTAATATCATTTATGTGGCTTGTGATGGTGGGGTTTATAAGAGTTCTAATGGCGGTGCTAACTGGAGCGCTATTAACTCAGGCTTGCGGGCCACGCAGTTCTATGCCTCTTTTGGAGTACACCCGACCAATGCTAATATTATGATCGGCGGATTGCAGGATAATGGTGTGGTAAGATATAACGGTACTAGCTGGTCCACTGCATTTGGTGGAGATGGTGGCCCAAGCGTTATTGCCAGCAACGGTACCACGGTGCTTGCTTCCAACGATGCCAGGGGTGTGAGACGTTCCACCACGGGTACTACTGGTACTTTTAGCAGTGTGCTTGCTCAGTGGGCTTTTACAGCTGATGACAGGACTGGCTTTATGGCGCCAGTGGCTATCAGCAAAACAGACCCTAACTATATGTATGTGGCCACGGATAATATACACCGCTCTACTACTGGTGGTGCATCAGCTTCGTGGTCGAATGTTCCTACGACTTCCACTGCATATATTGAACAACAGCGCAAAACAGCGGTAGCGCTGGCTGTGTCGCCAATAGACAGGAATAAGATCTATGTATCTACTTCGCCTATTGCACAAAATACTTCCAACGATTATTTGTGGGTGAACGGACAGCCGAATGTGTTCAGGACGACCACACCTGCCACGACACCTTACCCCAGTATAAAAGGAACATTGCCTAACCGCTTTGTGATGGACTTTGCCATCAGCGATAATAATGATGACAGTGTTTATGTGGTACTTGGTGGTTTTGGTACCTCGCATGTGTACCTGACACCTGATGGCGGTGCCACGTGGATCAGCCGTGGTGCAGGATTGCCCGATGTTCCATTTAATGCGATCGTAATTGACCCGATCAATGAAAGCACTATTTATGCAGGTTGTGATTTTGGTGTGTATGTTAGTCCGGACAGGGGACAAACCTGGATCGATTATAATACCGGCTTCTGGGATGCCACGTTGGTAATGGACCTTCAAATTGATGCAAACAATAAACTGATAGCTGCCACTCATGGAAAAGGGGTGTTCAGGAGCGATCTGTATTCAAGCACTGTACTGCCTGTTACCCTGCTCGATTTTTCCG
>JAEUVL010001091.1 GCA_016786965.1 Chitinophagaceae bacterium | reverse complement strand
TATACATAGGAGCCCCACTGGTATTGTCCCTGGTTTTGATCGATATGTACAAAAGCGCCATCACCTCCGGTTACTTCCACCGAAGCACCCATGCCTGCATTATTCATTTGATGTACGCCGTTGTCCTGTGCACCAGCCAGGCAGTAGTTAGTGGAAGTGGGGTGATTGGCTACAGAATAAAATTGTTTGATGCGCAGCCCTGTGTTCTTATCAGTGATAGTGGTGCCCCCATTAGCTGAGTAATGCACACCACCATCGCTGCCTATCAGCACCTGGTTATTGCTCCGCCAGGTAATGATCTGCTGATCCGCATGCACATATTGTCCGGCGGTGCCCACCCATTCGGAGATCTTCGTCCAGGTAGTGCCGCCATTCGTGGTCTTATAGCAATCGAGGCTGCCCACTATTACGTTGTTCGCATTGTTGGGGTCCACTGCCACACCGAGGCAGTACCAGGCTTGTCCACTGGTAAAAGAAGGAGTGGTGCCGGTGGCCGCCCAGTTGGCGCCGCCGTTAGTTGATTTATAAATAGTAGGTACCTGGTAACTGGTATTAGAAGGCAATGCATACAAAGTGTTGCCATTGCTGGCGAGGTCCACATTCACATTCACCGGGGAAAAAGAAACAGCAGGTGATGTCCAGGTAGCGGCTGTTACCGTAGCAGGATTATCTGTGTAGCGGTAGCCGGCGCTGGCAGCAGCGGTATTAAAGTATCCGCATACAATATGCAGGCGGCCGGTGCTGCTGAGTTCAATATCAGGCACTCTTGGATCAAGACCGGTAGGGGTGATGTTGGTCCAGGTGCCGGTAGATTTTGTATAGCGTTGAATGCCCTGGTTGTTAGAAGTGGAGTTGCAGCCCACGTATAAGTTACCGGCAGCATCGCAAACCATCTTGCTCACATTCCAGAAGTTGGCGGTTCCGGGCATCAGTGTCCAGTTCACGCCGTGGTCGGTGCTTCTCCAAAGGCCGGCGCCACGCACCGCATCAGCGTTGATGGCTTTTTCACCCGTACCAAAATACATGATGTTCACGTCGGTAGGGTCCTGGCAAATACTGGCAATGGCCAGGTTGCCGAAGTAATCATTGATCACCGTCCAGGTAGGAGTGGCG
>JAEUVL010000198.1 GCA_016786965.1 Chitinophagaceae bacterium | reverse complement strand
TGTTCTCATCACCGGCTGATAATTATTTGCATATACACTGGCCCATGTATTCTGACCTGCTGAATCACGGTAAGAGACATTCATTGTTTTGAATACATTTTTTATATCAGCAGTATTTCCTGCATAGAAAAACCCGGTACTGTCTTTTTTGGCTGCATACAACGAAGCGTCCTTCTTCTCTACATACATCGCATACAGCTTTGTAGCTATCTCCCTGAATACCGGCGCTGCCAGGGTGCCTCCATAATGTGACGCTGCATGTGGTTTTGTACGTATCACCACTATACAGGTAAACTGCGGCTTATCTGCCGGGAAGTAGCCAACAAAAGATGCCTGGTACACTCCATGCGCATATTTGATTGGTCCATCAGACACATGTGCTGTTCCTGTTTTACCAGCCACTGCAAAAGGCATCCCTTTAAATACTCTTGTTGCGGTACCATCAATGACCGTTGCCTCCATTGCTGATCTTGCTGCTTTCACTACGGCCGGTTTACAAAGATTTTCTTCCAGTACGGTTGGCTGAAATTGTTTGTTGATAATACCATTGCTCTGGATGCTGCTGACCAGGTAGGGTTTCATCATTCTGCCATTATTAGCAATGGCATTATAGAGAGTCAAAGTATGTAAAGGACTTACCTGCAACCCATACCCAAAACTCATCCACAGCATATTTCCTTCTGCACTTCCTTTTTGATTCAGCGGTGCCATAGTTGGCTTCGGCACATTCGACAGATCTATCGGCGATCTTACATCCAGGTGAAAGCGGTGCAAATATTCTTTCAGTTCTTCGGGCCTTTGTGCAAATGCTTTATAGGCCAGTTTGCTCATTCCCACATTGGAACTATGTGCAAAACATTCTTTTACCGTCAGTGATGGCCGTGGTGATCTTTCTGCATCTGTAACGATCTTATTTCCTACCTGTAGCCTGCCTGCTCCGCCCACTTCCACCACATCTTCAATCCTGCTTGTTCCTTTTTCCAATACTGAAAGCAAAGTGGCCAGTTTGATAGTAGAGCCTGGCTCCGTAGTCCGCAACGCATAATTATCATCTTCCCAATACGTACCATCTTCCCGGCGGCCAAGGTTCGCCATGGCTTTTATCTTTCCTGTGCTTGTTTCCATTACGATTGCTGTACCATACGGGCCTTCACATTGCAGCATCATCCGCATCAGTGCTGTTTCCGCAATGTCCTGCATATTCACATCAATCGTGGTGTACACATCTTTCCCATTCTCCGGATCGGTTTGTGAGCCTTCCACTGGAATGGCGGTTCCTCCAGCTATATAGCGAACCAGCTTTTGCCCGTCATGTCCGCTCAGCACTGTGTCATAGCTTCTTTCCAATCCTACATTCTGCTTTTTGGCTTTGTTGTTAGCATCTTTAAACTCACGGGAGAGACCGATCGTTCTGTTGGCCAGTAAGCCAAACGGTGTTTCCCGTTTTGTATTCACCTCGACTATCACACCACTCTTGTTCCGGCCCTGCCTTACCAGCGGAAAATCCCTGAACACTTTGTAATGTTCAAAAGTTAGTTTCTTCTTTAAAGGGTAATAACGTTCATTGTTCTTATAAGCGACCTGCAATTCTTTCTTATACTGGGCAGTGGTTTTGTCTTTAAAATAATTAGACAGCGAATAGGCAAATGAATCAATGTTCTCTTTGAAGCGTTTGCCTTTTTTCTCTCTTACCCCATCTGCATTAAAATCAATGAAAATATCGAAGGTGGGAATGGAGGTGCTGAGCATTTGCCCATCTTCACTGTAAATAGTACCCCGTTCCGCATCGAGTGCAATAAATTTCTGATGAAGACTATCGCTCATACTGCGCCAGTGACTTCCCTGGAACCGCTGGATGTAGAAGGCCCGGCCAAGGACAAGTACACTTATCAGTACTATGCCGATAAAACTGAGGTAAACCCTCCATAATATGTCCCGTTTAACGTCCAATGTCCGTTGTAAATCCCAGGTTTAGCCCGGAGATTTGATTTAGTAGTAATTAGTTGTATTCGTCCACCTTTTTGACCGGGTCAGAAAGGATTTTAATGCTCTTGTATATTCTTCAATTTCTGCCTGTTGAGTCTTTCAACACCACCGGAGATTGCTCCAATTCTTTTAACCCCAGTTGTATTATGGCATCAGACTTCACCAACTCGCTCTGCTTGCTTTGAAACATCACCTTGCTTTTCACCGCTATGTATTCGTATTTCAATTCTTTTACTTCTTTCGCTGTCTTGTTTATCTTCCGGATAGTTTTATCCGCATAATGACCATTATAGATATACACAACCGCCAGCAGGGCAAGGAACAAAAAGAACGGGATCTGCTTTACGAGTGACTGATAATTCAGCCATCGTTTCCAGTTTGCCTGTCCGGGAGGCAAGTCGGACTTCAGGTCCCGCTCTTTTGGATTTTGTTGCTCCTGCATAAATGAGTTTTTAGGCTCGTTGGTTTTGGTTTTTCATCGCCCGGTCTTACCGGGGGTTGATTTCAAAGGATATAGATTTCCCAAGTGTCATCCTTCTATATTTACAATCTTATATTCCGCTTTAATTCCCTTACACCATCATCACTTTTTCCGCCACTCTCAGCTTTGCACTTCTCGACCGCGGGTTTTGTTTCATTTCTTCCTCAGAAGGAAATATTGGCTTTTTGGTGATGATCTTCAGTTCATTCACCTGTTCCGTATTGATAAAGGGATTCTCTTCCGGTTCATCAAATGAACCACGACGGAAAAAATTCTTTACCAATCTGTCTTCGAGAGAATGAAACGTAATGATGGCCACTCTGCCCCCTGGCTTTAATAAGGATGGGATCTGCTGCAGCATTTCTTTTAATGCGCCTAATTCATCGTTCACTTCAATTCTTAATGCCTGGAAAACCTGGGCGAAGTACTTGTTGGGATTTCCTTTAACTATTTCCCGGAGTGCATTCTTAAATCCATCAATCGTTTTAAGCGAAGCGACGTTTCTGACCTGAACAATGGTTTTGGCCAAGGTTTTGGAGTTGGACACTTCCCCATATTGTTCAAACAGTTTGTGCAACTGTTGTTCAGTATAGGTCTGTACCACATCAAAAGCAGTGAGTTTTTGGCGTGGGTCCATCCGCATGTCCAGCTCGGCATTATGGCGGATAGAAAAACCTCTTCCCGCTTCGTCAAACTGGTGACTGCTGACGCCGAGGTCAGCCATGATGCCGTCTACTGCCATTATTCCCTCCAGTCTCAGAAAACGCTGCAGGTGACGAAAATTGTGTGAAACAAAAACTAATCTTTCATCATCCGGCAAATTCTCTCTGGCATCCGGGTCCTGGTCAAAGGCTACCAATTTGCCTTTTGCTCCCAACGACTGAAGGATTCCTTTTGAATGGCCACCGCCCCCAAAAGTGCAATCAACATAAATACCATCAGGCTTAATACTGAGACCCTCTATCGTCTCTTTCAGAAGGACTGGTATGTGGTATGGCTCATTCACCATTTATTAATTAATGATTACTCATTATTAATTTTTCCACCTCCCAATACCTGGCTACCCATGTCACTTAATGCATCCGAAGAAATTGAATCAAAGAACTGTTTGTACTTATTACTATCCCAGATTTCTATTTTATCTCCTGTTGCCATCAACACTATATCCTTTTCCAGCCCTGCATACAGCTTCAGGCTTGGCGGTAACAGTATCCGGCCGGCTGTGTCGGGCTCCACAAAAGTGGCACCGTTCAAAAAAGCCCGTCTGAACTCCCTTTGCTTGGGGTCAAACTCATTCAAACCGGTAATTTTCGCAAAGAGCGGCTCCCAGGTCCTCATCGGGTAGAGAGCTAAACATTTTTCAAACCCCCTGTTGATAACAAAGCGTCCCGTTTCCTCTTCCGGCAGCTGTTTTTTGAACCCTGCCGGGAGTAGGAACCGCCCCTTGGCGTCCAAAGTAGCCTCGAATTCTCCGAGAAAGCCTGTCATTATCAGTGGGTTGGGTCAATTTGTAATTAATTGACACAAAATAACACTTTTTCCCACTTAACCACCAAATTTTTTGAATTTTAATTTTTCCCCATTCATTTTTCCCCTGAAAACCAACAGGGTTATGGGTTTTAGCAGGTGGAGGTAATTTTTACCACTAAAGAGGGTGGATTGGCTGTGAATTCCAGTGGATAACCTGTGAATTATCATGTTTGCAAGGTACAAACCATGAAAAGAACTTTACTTCGCAACTAATCAACAGATGTCAACAACCGGATATTCAGGCAGCCCTCTTATAAAAAAACTTGGTATCAAGCCGGAGTATAGAGTCTTGCTCATCAACCAACCGGCTGATTATTATAGCTTACTGGAAAACAATATCAGCGATCAGCTTTGCCGTCAAAATGAAACGCCTGACCTTATTCATCTTTTCGTGACCACGCAGAAAGAGTTTGAAGCGATAATGAAAAAGTTAAGTCCTGTGTATAAAAGAAATCCGGCGATCGCCATTTGGGTTTCGTGGTATAAAAAAAGTTCAAAGATCCCGACTGATGTTACAGAGGATGTTATTCGAAACTATGCTTTACAAAATAATCTCGTGGATGTAAAGGTTTGTGCGGTTAGCGAAGTATGGAGC
>JAEUVL010000192.1 GCA_016786965.1 Chitinophagaceae bacterium | reverse complement strand
TGAGGCAACAAAAAACCCCGGTGTTCAGCCGGGGTTCAAGCAAAAGCAGATAGTCTTAGCTATAATTGAACATCGTTTAGAGTAATTTCAAAATACAGGATGGCATTACCCGGTATGGTAAATTTTCCTGTACAGCCATAGGCCAGTGATGACGGGATGATCAGTTTAATGGTACCGCCTTTTTGAATAAGTGGTAATCCTATTTGCCAGCCCTGTATAAGACTGCCGAGTACCCATCCTTCGGCCGGTGTGGTACCTGCATCGAACTGAGTGCCATCCAGTAATTTTCCTGTATAAGTAACAAAAACCTTGGAGGTAACGCTGGGGGTAAAACCGCTGCCGGGATTAATTACCTGGTAATAGATACCGCTGCTGTGAGAGGCGCCGGATATACCATTGGCGCTTGCATAAGCCAAAATCGCTGCCTGCTCACTTTCTACTGTCTTATTCCGGCAACCGTCAGTATCTTTTATGCACCCTATGCCAGCCGTGATGGTGATAAACGCCGATAAGACCAGGAAAAATTTCTTCATTACTCGCTTTTAAGTGTTTTGACATGACTTAGACCCCGCAAAAGGTCACTTCGCTGCAAAAGAAATAAAAATTTATGAAATATCCTTTTTTGATATTAATTCCTTGTACCGCTGCTCGTTCATCTCCCATTTATGGCGGGCGGAAAACACCACCACAAATACAATGATAAGGATGATGGCCACCAGTACGACCAGCACCCCGGAGGTATTAATGTTCACCTCCATTTTGGCCCGCTGGTACCAGCCGGAAAAATAATTGGCCATAATAGTGACCGCCAAAAAGGCCCCCAAAGGCAAGCCTGCCGCCAGTTGCCACAAGAGCCTTTTCTTCCGGTTGCGGTTATGTTCCCAGTATATGATAAAATTTTTCTCTTCGTCGGTAAGCATAATTCATTCAAAGTTAAAGCAAGAAAGACAGCCGCCCTTGCAATCGCCGTACAAAATATATATCTTGTAGCCCTAATACTTTAAGGCTTTGAAATTTGCTCCCCTGCTAGCGCAGTTCCTCTACACGTATAAACGATTAGACCTTCCCGGTATTGGTAGCTTTCTGCTTGATTCGTCCACTATAGTGGAAGCAGAACAGATCAAGCAGGGAAAGCCGGTTGCACTTGAAGGTGTATCATTTGAATACAACAGTGCCACAAAACAATCGCCGGACCTCATCGGGTTCATTGCGGGGCAAACGGGCAAGATCAAGGCCCTGGCAGCGGCCGACCTGGAATCGCACCTGGAACTGGCCAAACAATTCCTGAACATAGGCAAGCCTTTTATGTTTGAAGGTATCGGCAGCCTGGCTAAAATGCAGGCTGGTGGATATTCCTTTACCCCTGGCCACCTCATCACCGATAAGATAAAGGACACCACCGCCAAAGAAACGCCCGCCACCATTTCAACCGAAGAGCCGGTGAGTGACTACCGGAGTATTTTTTATTCAAAGAAAGCCAAGACCAACTGGAAAAAGCCGGTCGTGATCTTACTGTTGCTTGCCGGTATCGTTCTGGCCATCTGGGGTGGCTATACGGTATATAAGAGAACAACTTCCAAGAAAAGCACCAATCCTGGTGAAGTGGCTAAGCAAGATAAAACTGTTCTGGTACCCGATTCGGCTGACATCTTAAACGCTAATCCGGTGGCCACAACAGCTACTCCACCGGCAAATACTCCCACGGCATCTGTGACTGTTCCCTCTGGTAATTATAAGTTTGTGATTGAGAATGCTACCCGTGTACGGGCACTCAGTCGCTATAAGAAGCTAAAAGGATACGGTATTAATATACAGATGGAAACAACCGATTCTGTAAACTTCAAGTTATTCTTTGTTTTTCCAGCAGCCATTGCTGATACGGCCCGCATCACGGATTCTTTGCGAAAAGTATATTCTCCGACGGGCGGCAGGGCGTATGTGGAGAATTAAAGCTTCAATTATTAATTCCTTCGCCTGATACTAAACCTGGCAGATCCTGCAGGCTGTGATTCATTCAGCAAACGTATAAGCCGGGTCAGGTGACGTTCATAAACATCGCTGTTAGTACTTGCCATCAATGAACGTTGTGTATGTCCGCTCCCTGAAGTACTTGCTGGTACTGCTGTTCCGGTAACCCCCTCAACTGTTGAAAGACTCAGGTCCTCTGCGCTTAGGCCTGTTATTCCTGCAGCCGTTACTTCCTGAATACTGCCGGGCAGGTTGTATTCATCGGATGCACCGATCAAATGGCCAAATTCATGTGCAACAGTATTTTGGCTCATATTTCTTAACTGCCAGCAACTGGCGTAGGACCTTGCCCATGTATCGGTACTGGCACAGCGATCGGTCGTGTTAGAGAGTACTCTTACATTGGCTGCGTCGCTATCACCACTTTCAGACAAGAAAAGCGGAACGAATGTTATAGCATAGGTATTAGTACCATTAGTAACATTAAACTTATTGTTCCACACATTGGTAATATATCCCTGCCAGTCATCATAATAATGTGCATTTTCACCAAGAAAATAAAATGGCTGGCAGCCAGCATCACCGGCAGAAGTGCAATGGGCAGAATTTGAGCCATCCACAAAGCGTATCCGTACGATCACCCTCAATTCGCTGCCGGTAAAATAAGCATTGGCAGAAATATTATTCGAGAAAGTACGCATATTGAAAGTGCCGGGTGTCCCGCCATCTTCATAATGAACTTCTCTTACCCTGCCTGAAAGATGATAAGCGATACCATCTGTATCTCGGTCATCGATCATCCTGAGTATCTCGGGTAACAGCCGGTCGCCACTAAAGATCGTTTCACAAACTTCCCTCAGCATATTGAAATACCGGTCCGGCGGATACTCAAGAATGACAATGCTCAGCATATCAGTTAGCAACCTGGCATCATTATTCATCACCGCATAGTTCAGACGGAGGTAAGGCTCTGGCATACGGTTGTTAAAATAAAGAATAGAGAAAACAGCCCACAGAGATTTGCCTCTGAACCATCTTCTTATTCGGGTAAAGAACACATCATCATTGACCAAAAGCGTAGCCTGTTGCCGGCTAAGTGAGCGCAGCCTGCTTATGAAGGTGGTAGCATCTGCCCTATCCCGGCCTTCAAGTGGTGCCAGCACTGCATTCCGCAATCTTTCCCTGTAGGCTTCCCTTTGTGCCAGGTATTCTAATCTTGTGCTTTCTCTCTCTTCAGCACTCATTCCCGCATCAAAAAAAGGCATTGGTGGTGGTGCTTCCCTGATGGTGGCCCTGTCTTCTTCTTCGTCCCGCTGAATGAGTTTTGGTTTAACAACAGACTGTCCTCCCTGTTGCACCGTATGCGTCAACTCATGCGCCAGTAAATGTTTCCCTTCACTTGAATTTGGATTATACTGTCCATCATTAAAATAAATATCATTGCCAACTGTAAAGGCTTTAGCACTCAGTTCCCTGTTCAGTTGCACGGATTCA
>JAEUVL010000186.1 GCA_016786965.1 Chitinophagaceae bacterium | reverse complement strand
CCGCAAGGGATATGCAGGATACTTTTTATGTACAGCAAAATCCGGACTGGGTATTGCGCACCCACACGAGCAGTGTGCAGATACGGGAAATGGAAAAAGGGAAGCTGCCCATCCGTATGCTGATGCCCGGTCGTGTGTACCGTAATGAGACGGTAAGTGCCAGAAGCCATTGCTTCTTTCACCAAGTGGAGGGATTATATATTGATGAGCATGTTTCTTTTGCTGACCTTAAGCAAACATTATACTTCTTTGTAAAAGAAATGTATGGCAAGGATGTGAAGGTGCGTTTTCGCCCTTCTTATTTCCCTTTTACAGAGCCCAGTGCCGAAATGGATGTAACCTGTTTTATCTGCGGCGGCACAGGTTGCAATATCTGTAAGAAAACCGGTTGGGTGGAGATACTCGGCTGCGGCATGGTGCATCCAAACGTATTGACCAATTGCCATATCGACCCCAATAAATACACCGGCTTTGCTTTTGGTATGGGTATTGAACGTCCGGCGATGCTGAAGTATGGTGTGAATGACCTGCGGTTGTTCAGTGAGAATGATGTGCGGTTTTTGAGGCAGTTTACGAGTGCGATTTAGGAAGTGGGGGATGGAGTGTGGAGTGTGGCGAGTAGGGAGTTACTAGCCCGGCTGTAGTACTACTATCAGCTTTGTTCTGCCAACCGCGGACACTTCTGGGTTCGGTTCGCTATTCAGCAATCTTGAACTACTCCGTAGTTCATAATACATTCGCCGTTATTTTTCTCCGGATTAACATCCGGTCAATTGAAATGTCACCCTTCGGGGTTCTACAAGTTCATCATTCATTAATCCTTGTTCATCTGTTCAATTTTCCAAAGCTGTACCGTCCTCCAAACTCCACACTGGTAAAATCAAAATCATGCAGGCCTTTTTGAAAGCCGAGTAGGATAGTGGTCTTTTTGAATTGCTTTTCCAATTGTGTACGGAACACTATCGGTTTGTCACCGCTGTTTTCCAGGTAGCCGAGATAACCGGCCACATAGCTTTGTGCTTTCCAGTTTTTTTTATTCCATTCCAGCCCGGTGCCGAATAAAAAAG
>JAEUVL010000184.1 GCA_016786965.1 Chitinophagaceae bacterium | reverse complement strand
GCCAGCAATTGCTGCTCCTGCATATCAGACCGCTGCTGCAAAAAACTTCCCTTCATCCCATGTAAAATATAGGCATATACAGATTCACGGGCAATGCAGGTGGCTTTTAGCCTAACCCGCAGCCTGTCATAATAAAATAGTATCTCGAAATAATCTGGTACCGCCACATCATCCCGCATTTTTATCAGGTCGGCAAATACTGCATTGGGAAAACCAAATAGCTGAATGGCCTGATCCACCAGGTGCGGTGACAGGTCATACAATATACCTGCGCCGGGCATATCGCCTTCTTTATGCTGCTTACCTCCAAAGCCCGGCCGGTAGCGGTCGTAACGGATCTCTGCTTCCCTTAGTTCTCCCAGCCATCCCTTTTGCAAAACCTCTTTCACCGCCCGGTAATCTCCATCGTAGCGACGGTTTTGATATACGCTGATGAACAGGTTATTTCTTTCTGCTAATACAGTAAGTTCTTCTGCTTCTTTTACCGTTATAGCAAATGGTTTTTCTATTACCATGTTCTTTCCTGCTTCTAGCACCATCTTTGCCTGCTGGTAATGCAAATGAGTGGGAGTGTTTACGACGATCAGTTGCAGGCCCGGGTCTGCACAAAGTTCTTCCACCGAGCGGTACAGTTTGGTATGCGGATATCTTTCCCGTGAATCGTTGTTATGTCTTTCCACAATAGCGGCTAACTCATAACCCGGATGGGCATCAATAAATGGCGCATGAAATAATTTGCCGCTCATGCCGAAGGAGCAGATGCCGGTAGGAACCCCCATGGTAATTTCGTTTAGTATGAATATTTCCTTTACCCCTAAAGGGGAGGTTTGAAATTACAATATAAATGGAATAATGCAGTTTAGGGGGCTTTAACCCGAATAGAACTCATGCTACAGAGCGGGTACGATCTTACAAGAATGAGACCGGCCCTGCTATTGTGCCGGGATATTGCCGAGTCGGGCTCATACTGGGTGTATATAGGATCCGAACCGGGTGTGCAGGTGCTCCAAGATGGTTGAAGGTCCCGTGAAAGTCTCGTAAAGGTCTCGTGAAAGTCCCGTGAAGGTCCCGTGATCATGTGAGTTTTGGAGACTGGTGAACAATGGTGGAATGCCGGTTAGGAAGAAGTTGGGTTTAGACGAATAAGATGCAATGGGTTTGCGGCTTGCATATATTTTGTTCCGTGTCAGCCGTTGCTCTTAATGGAGACAGTAGTTACCCTCTCTCCTGCGCCCGCAACCACCGCTCAGGAATCTCGTTGCTGCTGGCGAGCAGGTAATCTTTATAACTGCAGGCAATGAATTTTTTATCTGGGAGCTGCATCCACCACCGACCGGTCTTTTTGCTTTGGATAAAAGTGGTTTCCACTTCAGCAAAGGTCATGTAGTACTCATTGAATGAATCTTTTTCATCCAGCGATGCTTCCCGTTTGCCGCGGCTGCGGCCATCCAGCACATACCAGAGCATATGGGCTATCTGTTTGGCTGTAAGGTCATCCTTATCATGCTGCTCATCATAACCGTAAATGCCAATGCTATTTACATTGGGGCTCATACCGGCGTAGCGCATCAGCACACAGGCCTCTTCGCCATTCAGCCCGTTGGGCGATATCGTATTGGCTGGTGCATAAGCGCTGGCGATAGCAGAAACGTCAAAGCTAAACATATTGCTGTTGCGGATCACCGGCTCCATTTCATCAATCGTTTCTTTTACACTGCCTACCCGGTAACAATCGAAGCGGAGCTTATCCATTGTTTCCAGCATGCGGGGATGCACATAATAGCTTTGGAAGGCGATATGATTATAATGACGAAGAATATTGGGTTCGCCGGTAAGCATTTCCATCAAAAAATTTTCATGGCGAAAAGGCGATTCAAGATTTAAGTCGATCAGTGCATCAACACAGCTGGCTTCAATTAATTTTTTATTTACCGCATACGCATGGTATTGCGACAGTGTCAGATCATGCGAGCCGCCAAGGATGATGACCGTTTTTCCATCGTTCATCAGCTCCTGTACCACTGTCTTTAAGGCGGCATACGAATCAGTGAACAATGAACCTGTTCTTATATTACCGACATCGGCGATCTTAATATCGGTGTGCCAGTAAAAAAGGGAATAAAAATGCCTGCGGATAATATCTGGGGCCTGGCTTTGCCCGTGAATAAGGCCGCTACCCCGTTGTTCTCCACACCCCACTATAACCAGTTGTGCTTCATCCAGGTCTGGAAATTCGTCCTGGTACACATCGGCAATTTTTCCAAGTTGCCCTTCCTTAAAGCCTTCATCATGAGTGATGGCAGCCAGGTTTACCGGGGTGAGGAAGTCGGAGATGTTGAGGTGGTCTGACATAGGTGCAAGATAATGGAAAATAGAAAGTGGAGTGGGGGAAGAGCTTCAAGTTGTGAGACACGAGTTGTGAGACTGAGAGATCGAAATATTTCTCTGCGTTCTCTTTGCGGCCCTGCTTGAAGTAATGCCCTTTAATTCTATGACCTGCAGCTCATAACTCGCAGCTTCCTGACTTTTCCCCTCATAGCTTATCTTTGCCCTCTTATGGAACAATTGCTGAACAAGATCGAGGCTTTTAAGAAAGAACTGGAGGGGACTATTGCCGCTGATGCCAAACAGGTGGAAGAATTCCGCATTAAATGGCTGGGCACCAAAGGCGTGGTGAAGGACATCATGGGAGAGATGAAAAACGTGGCACCGGAAAACAAAAAAGCAGCCGGACAGGCGCTCAACGAGTTCAAGATATTTGCTGAAACCACTTATGAAACGCTGAAGCAGTCAGCCGCTGGCAGTCAGCAGTCAACAGCTACAGCTATTGATCTTTCTCTTCCCGGTGATGCAATGCCTCTAGGCTCCCGCCATCCTGTAGTACTGATGAAGAACCGTATTGTTTCCATTTTTCAGCGGCTGGGCTTTGCGGTAGCCGAGGGACCGGAGATAGAGGATGACTGGCATAATTTCGGCGCCCTCAATTTACCAGCCCACCACCCCGCAAGGGATATGCAGGATACTTTTTATGTACAGCAAAATCCGGACTGGGTATTGCGCACCCACACGAGCAGTGTGCAGATACGGGAAATGGAAAAAGGCAAGCTGCCCATCCGTATGCTGATGCCCGGCCGGGTGTACCGCAATGAAACGGTAAGTGCCAGAAGCCATTGCTTCTTTCACCAGGTGGAGGGATTATATATTGATGAGCATGTTTCTTTTGCTGATCTGAAGCAAACGTTATACTTCTTTGTAAAGGAAATGTATGGCAAGGATGTGAAGGTGCGTTTTCGCCCTTCTTATTTCCCTTTTACAGAGCCCAGTGCCGAAATGGATGTGACCTGTTTTATCTGCGGCGGCACAGGTTGCAATATTTGTAAGAAAACTGGTTGGGTAGAGATACTCGGTTGTGGTATGGTACATCCGAATGTATTGACCAATTGTCATATCGACCCCAATAAATATACCGGCTTTGCTTTTGGTATGGGCATTGAACGTCCGGCGATGCTGAAGTATGGCGTGAATGACCTGCGGTTGTTCAGTGAGAATGATGTACGATTTTTGAGGCAGTTTACGAGTGCGATTTAGGGGAGTGGGGGATGGAGTGTGGCGAGTAGGAAGTTTCTAGCCCGGCTGTAGTACTACTATCAGCTTCGTTCTGCCAACCGCGGACACTTCTGGGTTCGGTTCGCTATTCAGCAATCTTGAACCACTCCGTAGTTCATAATACATTCGCTGTTATTTTTCTCCGGATTAACATCCGGCAATTGAAATGTCACCCTTCGGGGTTCTACAACTTCATCATTCATTAATCCTTGTTCATCTGTTCGATGTTCCAAAGCTGTACCGTCCTCCAAACTCCATACTGGTAAAATCAAAATCATGCAGGCCTTTTTGAAAGCCGAGTAAGATAGTAGTTCTTTTGAATTGCTTTTCCAATTGTGTACGGAACACTATCGGTTTGTCACCGCTGTTTTCCAGGTAGCCGAGATAACCGGCCACATAGCTTTGTGCTTTCCAGTTTTTTTTATTCCATTCCAGCCCGGTGCCGAATAAAAAAG
>JAEUVL010000175.1 GCA_016786965.1 Chitinophagaceae bacterium | reverse complement strand
CTTTCTCTACATTTGTTGCAATGGATATAGATAATATGGAGTACAACACGACGAGAAACCATCTGACCATGAGGGAATATGGACGTCATGTGCAGAAAATGGTGGAACACATCATGACTATTGAAGACCCCGAGCGCCGCCAACGGAATGCTCAGGCGGTTATTGAACTTATGGGCTTTTTGAATCCACACCTGAAGAATGTGGAAGATTTCAGACATAAGCTTTGGGACCACCTGTTCCTTATTTCTGATTTTACACTGGATGTAAAATCGCCTTACCCCATTCCAACCCGGGAAACATTAAAGGCAAAACCCAATGCACTTCCTTATCCCAAGCGGTATCCTAAATTATTGCATCTGGGTAAAAACCTTGAAGTGATAATCAATAAAGCGCTGGCAGAAGAAAACCCGGAAAAGAAACTGGGCTTCGCCAATGCGGTAGCCTATTATATGAAGCTGGCCTACAACAACTGGCACAAAGAAATTGTGCATGATGATGCAATACAAAGTGAATTAAGCGCTATCACCGATGGTCAGCTCACCTTTACTAATACGCCGTATGTAAAAGCATTCCGTCCTCAACAGGAAGGCCGGGAAAACCGGGGCGGAGGTTATGGCAAACGTAACAATGGCGGTGGCGGTAAGTTTCAGCAACGTGGCGGTGGCGGTGCCCGCAGAAATGATGGCCGTGACAACCGGGGTGGCGGTGGTGGGAATTTTAAAAAGAAACGGTATTAAAGGCATTTGCTTAAATAATTAATTGGTTGATCGGGTCTCCTGATCAACCATTTTTTATTCCCCTCATGAACCACATTTATTTTTACTTTGCATGAAGCTCCTACATGTTAAAAAAACAGCTCCCTGAACCAGGTAACAAATAAACTAATTAACTAATCAACTCAAAAAGATGCATTCCTTCGAAGTAAGAGGCGGTAAGAAGTTACAGGGCGAGATCATTCCCCAGGGGGCAAAAAATGAAGCACTGCAGATTATCAGCGCTGTGTTGCTGACACCCGAGAAGGTTACCATTACCAACATTCCGGATATAATAGATGTAAATCTGCTGATAGAGCTATTGGGTGAAATGAATGTGAAGCTGGACCGTACCAGCCGTGACGCATGTACCTTTCAGGCAGATAATGTGAATATAGATTACCTGCATAGCGAAGCCTATAAAAAGAAAAGCGGCAAACTGCGTGGTTCTGTGATGCTGGCCGGCCCGATGCTGGCAAGATTTAAAAAAGCATTCATTCCAAAACCTGGCGGTGATAAGATCGGAAGAAGAAGACTGGATACCCACATCATCGGATTTGAAAAACTCGGGGCCGCATTTACTTATCATGAAGAAGATGGTTTCTTTCACCTCGAAGCACCCAACCTGAAAGGCGCTAATTTATTATTAGATGAACCTTCTGTAACCGGTACCGCTAATATTATAATGGCCGCCTCTATGGCCAAGGGGACAACCACCATTTATAATGCGGCTTGTGAGCCTTATATACAGCAGTTGTGCCGTATGCTGAACCGGATGGGCGCAAAGATCAGTGGGCTTGGAAGTAATATGCTGACCATAGAAGGAGTAGATTACCTGGGCGGCACCGAACACCGTATGCTGCCTGATATGATTGAAGTGGGTTCTTTTATTGGTCTTGCTGCCATGACGAAAAGCGACATCACCATCAAAGGTGCAGGTATTGAACACCTCGGCATCATCCCGGAAAAGTTTCAGCAGTTGGGTATACAAATGAATTTCAATGGCGATGATATTCATATTCCTTCACAGGAAAGCTACGAGATTCAAACTTTTCTCGACGGTTCGGTGATGACCATTTACGATCACCCCTGGCCGGGCTTTACTCCCGATCTGTTAAGCATTGTACTTGTAACAGCGATACAAGCCAAAGGGTCCGTACTTATTCACCAGAAAATGTTTGAAAGCCGCTTGTTTTTTGTAGATAAGTTGATAGATATGGGTGCCAGGATCGTTCTGTGCGATCCGCATCGTGCAGTGGTAATTGGATTGGAAAGAGAACAAATGCTGCGGGGTATTACCATGAGCAGTCCGGATATCCGAGCCGGTGTGGCGCTATTGATCGCTGCACTGAGTGCTGATGGAAAAAGCATTATTCAGAACATTGAACAAATAGACCGTGGCTACCAGGATATTGACGGACGGTTGAAGATGCTGGGAGCGGATATAAAAAGAATAACGGGATGATATGAAAGACATTTTTCAATTGCAACCTGTTCTCGAAAACGACAGAGTTCTTCTTCGTCCAATCGAAGAGTCCGACTTTGACAACTTGCTTTCCTTTTCATTGAACGAACCAGAGATATGGAAATATGGACTAGTAACGGCCGCCGGTGAAGAAAATCTTAAGCATTATATCACTACGGCTGTAAAAAATCTCAACGAACAAAAAGAATATCCCTTTATCGTCTTCGACAAACAAGCCAATCGCTATGCCGGTAGTACCCGCTTCTACGACGTTCAACATGCCTTCCGCACTACGCAATTAGGCTATACCTGGTATGGGAAAGATTTTCAACGAACCGGGCTGAACCGGCATTGCAAACTTTTGCTGCTCACCTTTGCTTTTGAAGAATGGGGATTGGAAAGAGTAGAATTCCGGGCCGATGCTAACAATGCCAGAAGTGTGGCCGCCATGAAAGCCATCGGCTGTGTGGAAGAAGGCATTCTGCGAAACCATATGACTACTGCCTCCGGGGGAAGGAGAGACAGCATTATACTGAGCATCTTAAAAACAGAGTGGCTGGGCGGTGTAAAGAAAAAACTGGAGCAGATCACTATATAAAGCGTTATCAAAAAAGCGGTTAAATAAAACCAATCGCCAGGGCTCTTTCAGCCCCTCACTCCTTACCTTTGCCTCCTTCATTTACATGTCAACGCCAACTAATAAAATCATCATCATTGCAGCACCTTCCGGTGCCGGTAAAACATCGGTGACAAGGCATTTGCTGACAACCCTGCCTGACCAATTGTCTTTTTCCGTTTCCTGTGCCACCAGGCAACCCCGCAATAATGAAAAGGATGCCGTGGATTATTACTTTATTTCCGTAGCAGAATTTGAAAAAAGAATTGATGCAAAAGAATTTGTGGAATGGGAAATGGTTTATCGTGGCAAATACTATGGAACTCTCAAAAGCGAACTGCAACGCATTTGGGGCCACAACAAAACACCCTTGCTGGATGTGGATGTAAAAGGCGGCATCAATGTACAACAACAATATCCTCTGCAATCGTTGTCACTTTTTATAGAGCCACCTTCCATTGATGAACTTGAACGCCGTCTGAAAGCAAGAGGCACGGAAACCCCTGAATCTCTTAAAGCCAGAATTGACAAAGCCTCATACGAACTGGAATTCAAATCTCAGTTTGACCATATCATAGTAAATGATGTACTGGTTCGGGCCTGTGCTGAAGCTGAGAAATTGGTGAGGAAGTTTTTGTCTTCCTGACTTAGCCACAGCAGATACTTTCCCGGGTTAAACCCGGATTTATTTTACCTTTTTTGCCCCTTTGCCTTTCTTTTCAAGTTATCATTCTAGTAACTGCTGTTCTTCTCTTTCCGATTTTTCTATCTTTACCGCATGATTCCGTGGACGACGATAATTCTATCTATCCTTACCCTGGCATTAATGGGTTTTTTTGCCGGCATCGAAATGGCCTTTTACAGCGCCAACCGGCTGAGCATTGAAATTAAAAAGAAACAGGGCGGTACCACCTCCGAACTGCTTTCCACTTTTATTGATTCTCCGGCTAAATTTCTCGGCGCCACTTTAGTTGGCTTTAATATTCTGCTGGTTTTCCTGGCCCTGCAATTAGATAAACTGATGAGCCCCCTGTGGCAATATGTGGGGGCAGGGGCCGGCTTTGTTCGGATAATAGTAGAGATTACCATTGCCACCTTTGTAGTGCTGATACTGGCAGAATTCATCCCACGAGCCTATTTTCGGGCCAAAAGCAACAGTATACTCGGTAAACTGGCACATTTCACCAATTTCTTTTATCAATTATTTTCGCCAATTGCCACCGCCTTTATTGATATGTCTGAATGGCTGCTTAAATATGTGTTCAATATCCGTATGGATAAAAACAATAAGGAGGCTTTTAACCGTAGCGATCTGAAAAACCTTTTTCAGCAAAGCCATGGTGATGAAAGGCAGGAACGTAATACGCAACTGATGGAAAATGCACAGGAACTGCCCAAAGTAAAGATCCGGCAATGCCTGGTGCCCCGCAAAGAGATCATAGGCATTGACAGCCGCTCTTCAATTGACGACCTGAAGAAGAAATTCATTGATACCAAACTGAGTAAACTGGTGGTGTATGAAGGTAATATTGATCACATTATTGGATATGTACATCAACTGGCCCTTTTTAAAAATCCGGATAATATCCAGTCTGTGCTGCTGCCTATTCCTGCAGTACCGGAAAGTATGAGTGCCTCAGACCTTATCAGCAAATTTACCCGTGACAGAAAAAGTATAGCCTGGGTGGTGGATGAATTTGGCGGTACAGCTGGTATCATTACCATGGAAGATGTACTGGAGGAGGTTTTTGGTGAGATACAGGATGAGTATGACGTAGAAGAATTTGTAGAAAAACAACTGAGCGAGACGGAATATATGTTTTCCGGCCGCCTGGAGCTGGATTACCTCTCGGAAAAATACGGATTTGATTTCGGGCAGGAAGATGCAGAAACTTTGTCCGGCTATATTATCAACTATCATGAGACCATCCCCCGTCAGAAAGAACGAATCATCATCGATGATTATGAGTTCGACATTCTTCATGTAGGCGACACCCGCATCGAAATGGTGAAAATGAAGAAACTGAAGTAGGGCAAACCCGAAACCGGGCAGCGCAATACTCATTTTTACATTTTCATATTCTCACATTAGTCAATCGCCTACCTTTGCCAATCTCTAAAACCACTGAATGGCCCTCTTAGACTTTTTTAAAAAACGGAATAAAGACCCCAAAGGTGAAATGTCCTTCATCGACCACCTGGAGGATCTTCGCTGGCATGTGATCCGTTCGGTGATAGCCGTGGTAATTGGGGCCATCGTTGTATTCATTTATACAAGAGATATCGTGGATAAGATATTATTTGCTCCTGCGGATAATAGTTTTATTACTTATAAGTGGCTGTGTAACCTGAGCCATTCGCTGCGCCTGGGCGATGCCATTTGCCTGGCGGGGGTGGATGCCAAATTCCAGAGCAATACGATGACAGGGCAGTTTGTATCCACCTTCACGATTGCTTTTGTAGGCGGCTTCATTGTGGCCTTTCCCTATGTTTTCTGGGAGTTCTGGAAATTTGTACGGCCTGCTCTTTCACCAAAAGAATTGAAAAAAACAAGAGGGGTCATCTTCTGGGTCTCATTACTTTTTTTTACCGGGGTATTATTCGGGTATTTTATTCTGACTCCTTTCATGGTCA
The DNA here is from genome assembly GCA_016786965.1 of Chitinophagaceae bacterium. GTDB lineage: Bacteria > Bacteroidota > Bacteroidia > Chitinophagales > Chitinophagaceae > JJ008. Next base: position 2,973 of record JAEUVL010000175.1, on the reverse strand, counting down.
ACTTTTATTTTACTTATACCCTGAGTGATAAGATAATTAACCTCCCTAATTTCTCTGACTATATTGAAAATCTGATCTATACAACAGTAGGTATTGGTGTATTATTTCAAATGCCGCTGCTGGTTATGGTGCTGGCCAGGGTGGGATTCATTACCGCTAAATTTTTGCGGAAATACCGCCGCCATGCATTCGTCATCATCCTTATCGCTTCGGCTATCATTACCCCTTCTACCGATCCTTTCAGTTTGGTGATCGTAACCCTGCCTTTATACCTGCTATTTGAAGCCAGTATCATCATTGCATCCCGTATCAACAAAAGACAGGATAAAGAAAGAGAAGAATGGAGCTAAGCCTGAATTGGAAGCATAGGGCAAGGGGGTATAAAAACCACTCGTTTGAAATAATCCATTTAGCTTTGTATCAGTATTTCATTCGTATTTCTAACGTCTAACTTATTTCTATGCATTCTCCATTCGACCTCAGCAAACCCATTGCTATCGGCAGCGATCATGCAGGATATGATTATAAAGAACAACTGATCTCCTTCCTTGAAGGGAAAGGTCTACCCTTTAATGATATGGGTACTCACAGTAAAGACTCAGTAGATTATCCTGATTTTGCCCATCCGGTAGCATCAGCCGTAGAAAATGGACAGGCCTCATTCGGAATTTTACTTTGTGGCAGTGCTAATGGGGTAGCGATCACCGCCAATAAGCACCAGGGGGTGAGGGCCGCTATCTGCTGGGGCGAAGAACTGGCTCAATTGGCCAGGGCGCACAATAATGCCAATATCATTTGTATACCAGCCCGCTTTGTAAGGGAAGGTGATGCAGAAAAGATGGTAGCCACATTCATTACCACCGATTTTGAAGGAGGCCGCCATGCCAGCAGAGTAAATAAGATAGCCTGCGGGTAAGATCCTTTCTGCCAATCATCCATATTTTGTCCCTTCCCATTCCGGAAGGGATTATTTTTGAAACATACTACATTCAAACAAAAACCATGATACAAAAACTAATTATCTGCCTTGTACTAGGTCTTCCGCTAACGGTGATGGCACAAAAGAAAGATAAGAATGCCACGAAAGCAGCAGCTACCATTACAGCAGACGACATGAGGAAACACCTGTACATTATTGCCAGTAAAGAAATGGAAGGTCGTGATACTCCTTCTCCCGGCCTGGAAAAAGCAGCCACCTACATTGAAGACCATTTCAAATCGCTGGGGTTAATGCCTGGTAATAATGGAAGTTTCCGGCAACAGTACCCGTTGTACAAAGATTCGGCGCTGGGGGCCGATGTAAAAATTAACGGGGTGACATTTGAGTTATTTAAGGATTTTCAACCTGCCAGTACAAATTATTCTGCAGAGATGCGTTTCTCTGAAGTAGTATTTGCAGGCTATGGCATTACAGACGACCAGCGGGATGATTATAAAGATCTGGATGTAAGTGGAAAACTGGTACTGATACTGGATGGCACACCCACTGGTTACAAAGCTGCCACCACTGCCCGTGGACAAATATCACCTTCCTCAGCCTTTGGCAAACTTACCAATGCTTCCAAAAAAGGAGCTGTGGCTTTATTGGTCGTGTATAATAATTTTCCCAGGAAAGCTTCACCCATGGTGACCAACTGGAATATGCGGGGCGGGTTTACCGCAAAGCAAAATCCTTTTGTATTTAATGTATCCCCGGCGGTAGCTGAGAAACTGATGGGTGAGGATGGGAAAAACATTCTGGAGAAAGCAAAAGACGGGTCCTTGCAGTCAAAAACCTATACTGGAGAGGTGGAACTGGCTTTCTCAAAAGCAAGTAAAAAAACATTTGCCACCAACGTGTTAGCGGTACTGGAAGGCACAGATCTTAAAGACGAATATGTTGTGCTGACAGCCCACTATGATCACATTGGTAAACGCAACGATACCACTATTTACTATGGCGCTGATGACGACGGCAGCGGCACCACCGGTATACTGGAACTGGCCCAGGCATTTACAGAAGCGAAAAAAGCAGGTAAGGGCCCGAGAAGAAGTATTGTATTCATGACTGTAAGTGGTGAAGAAAAAGGGTTATGGGGAAGTGAATACTATTCCAATCATCCGGTTTTTCCTTTGGATAAAACAACAGTTGATCTGAACATTGACATGATCGGCCGTATTGGCACGGAATACCTTAAGGATAAAGACTCCACGAACTATGTCTATATAATTGGCGATGATAAACTAAGCACCGACCTTGCACCCATTACCGACCAGGTAAATAATACTTACCTGAAAATGAAACTGGACCGTAAGTACAATGATCCAAACGATCCTAATCGTTTTTATTTCCGCAGCGACCATTACAATTTTGCAGAAAAGGGGGTCCCGATCATTTTCTATTTTAATGGAACCCATGCCGACTATCACCGTGCTACCGATACGCCAGATAAAATACATTACCCAATGATGGCCAAACGGGCACAACTGGTTTTTTACACTGCTTGGGAAATGGCCAACCGGAATGATATGTTGAAACGTAATATTAAACTGGAGAAACCCAAGGGGTTTTAAATCAGGTAATGAACTTTTTCTTGTTTGAGTAAATTCCATTTTTAAACTACATTTATTCAAAACAGACCCAATGGAAGAATCGCCAAAACCGGCTGACACAGAAAACATTGTTGCAGATATCTATGACGGATACAATGACACCCAGCAGGAAGTACTTGCGATAGAGATACGTAAGGCCAGAAATAAATTATTTACAGTAGCCGCTGTCTTGCTAATTTTTAATTTGCTGGCTGTAATGATAAGCGGAATACCCATTTCGTATGTGATTGGTGACATACTTTTGTTTCCCGTCATTTTTCTTGGCCTGGGTTTCCTTGCTACCAAAGAACCACTTGTTGCAACAGTGCTTGGGATCCTTATTATGATAGGATACTGGATATATATAGCTGTTGCGCTTGACATTAGTTTCCTCTTAAAAGG
>JAEUVL010000990.1 GCA_016786965.1 Chitinophagaceae bacterium | reverse complement strand
CATACCACCCACACCAACAATTACCCCTGGTGGTCCTACAACATTCTGTACCGGAGGCAGTGTGGTATTAACATCATCATCTGCTACAGGCAACTTATGGTCAACAGGTGAAACAACTCAATCTATTACAGTCTCAACAGCTGGTACATATACAGTAACAGTAACGGTGGCCGGTTGTACATCCGCACCATCAGCTGGTACAACGGTTACAGTGGATGCTTTACCCACCACCTCCAATGCGGGACCCGATATCAATGCTTGTATCAATCCGGGCACAGCTAATATGGCTGCCAATGCCCCCTCAGTAGGTACAGGTGCCTGGACGCAAATAGCCGGCCCGGTTTCTACTTCTTTCGGAGTAAGTAATCCTCTTACCATTGTTGTTGGCTTAAATACCGCCGGTACCTATACATATGTATGGACCATTTCCAACGGTACCTGTGCTCCTTCAAGGGATACCGTGGACATTATAGTTAATCCCAACCCGGCTCCGTTTACCTTGACGGGCGGCGGTACTTTCTGCCCTGGTACAACCACCCTTACAGGCCCGGTTTATGCTAATAGTACTTATATATGGCAAAGAAGCCTCTCCGGTATCGCCAATCCCAACAGCTATACCACTTTTGGAGGCACTACCAATACGCAGGATGTTACAGCATCTGGTAATTACAGATTAATCGTTACCAACCAGTTTGGTTGTTCAACATCCGATACTACGCCTGTAAGCATGGCCGACTTTGTATTCAACGGCAGCCTGGCTACCGGTGATGCACAACAAACTGGCCGCCTCAACCGCTTTGCACAATTGAGTACCTGTGCAGTGCCCAAAGGTTGTCCGCTTACATTCACTACAACAGGCGCCAGGTTCTACGATAGTTACAACGTTACCAATCCCCGCAACGTACCTGTTTGTGCCACGATTGGCCTCAGGAGTGATTGCGGTACCAGTCTTTTCAATGTAGCTTATCTGGGCACTTATAATCCAACACAACTTTGTACCAATTACCTGGCAGATCCGGGTTCATCGTTCCCCGGTACCGGATATATGGAAGTAACCATTCCTGCCAATTCCACTATTGTTGTGGTAGTACATGAAGTGAACCCGGCTACCGGTTGTGCCAGCTACCAATTAACGGTAGATGTGCCAAGGGAAACAGGTATAACTGTTAACCCAAGCGGCCCCATTTGTACAGCTACGCC
>JAEUVL010000150.1 GCA_016786965.1 Chitinophagaceae bacterium | reverse complement strand
CTTCTGTAAAATAATGCCTGTCATATACGGACAGGCATTATTCATATAAATTGATTCAGTTGTAAAATGAGATCAGGATCTGGGCTATTGGCTAAATAGAGTTCCTTTTCAGAGAATTTGCAAACACCCGGATAATCACCTTTCCGGGACCCGATATCAATAATCAGTTGAAAATGCAGGTGAGGCGGCCAATGTCCGTTTTCGGCCGGTATGCCGAATGCTGCAAATGGTTGTCCTTTGTTAATCAACCCGCCTTCCCTTAAATGCTGAATGGAATCAAGGCTGAGATGACCATAAAGAGTATGAAAAGTAACCTGTGCCAGTTGATGAGTGAGAATAATAGTAGCTCCATAGTCGCCCGCCTGATCATTGAAAGCAAAACTGTGTACCACTGCATCTATTGGTGCCATTACCAACGTACCGGCTTGCCCCCAAATATCAGTGCCAAGATGTAAGCGTCGCGGCTCATCACCGGGATGTTCTCCATCAAATACCCGGCTTACCCGGTACACGGTGCGATGTTCGGCATACCCACCTATTCCATACCTGGCTTCTGCAGTTTTCAGCTTCTTGTCAATATAAGCAACAAAGCTACCAGTGTCTTCCAGGATAGTATTTGTCAGTTCTTCATTTGCTGCAGTAAAATCGAGGGGCAGTAATATATCTGTGTTTGAATGAAAAGGCACAACCGGGTGAAAGAATGCCTGGTAAGTTTCCAGTGTTGAAATAACTTCCTTTTGAGCTGACATATTAGTTGAAGATACACCAGGAAATGAAGCAAAAAAAAGCACCCCGCAAAAACGGGGTGCTGTAATCAAAAGCTATATAAATCATTATTTATTAATGATAACAGGGAAGGTCTTCTCAGAGGTCCTGATTCCATCGTCATAATACACCTTCACCATATAAGTGCCAGATGGCAGGTTCGACAGGTTTACAGGGATCACTCTACCATATACCAGGCCGCTGTAAACAGGAGAACTTACAGCATCATTCACCACATTACCATTTACCAACTGACCGGCAACATTGTATACTTTAAGTCCTACATAGTTATACAAAGTGCTGTTCATGCGGATAAAGAATTGACCGGAGTTCGGGTTCGGGAACAAGATCACCCCGTCTTCGCTCAGCAGTCTTATCCTTTCCGGACAATCTTCCACTTTTGCTATGGTAGTAGCAGTGGCAGTACAACCAAACAGGTTAGTGTAAGTATACGTAAGTGTATAAGTACCTATGGCAGTTGCGCCTGGTACAAAGTTGAATCCTGATACGCCGATACCGCTCCAGCTACCACCTGTTGGTGAGCCGGACAGGGGCACCAGTGTATCGCTGATGCAGATCCTGGTAGAAGCAAGCGAGGTAACCGTTACTGCAGGCAGCGGGTTCACCGTAAGGGTGGCTGCATTGGAAGTAACCGTTTGTCCGCAACTATTGGTCACGATCACCCGGTACCTGTTTCCGCTAAGTGCCGTGGTAGCCGCAGTGATGGTAAATGTTGGTGTATAAGAACCGCCTGTTGTCAGGTTGGTCCAGGTAGCACCACCATCAGTACTTACCTGCCACTGATAAATAGTGGGAGCAGGAATACCGGCAGCCACCACGCTGAAGCTTGCATTTGCATTAGCGCAAATGGTCAGGTTAGCAGGATGGGTGGTAATTGTAGGCGGAGTAGCCACCACCAGTGTTACCGCATTTGATGTAACTGAAGGAGTACAGGTACCAGAAACAACCACCCTGTACCTGTAGTTGGTCATGGCGGTAGTAACATTGGTAATAACAAGACTTGCAGTAGTTACACCTGTGTAAGGCGGATTGTTTACCAGGTTATTATAAGTAGTACCACCGTCAGTGCTTACCTGCCATTGGTAGGTAAGACCTGCACCTGTAGCACCTACAGTGTAGGTTACATTAAAGCCCGGGCAGATCGGAGCGGCCAGCGCTGTTGGTTGTGTGGTGATAGCAGGTAATTGATTTACTGTTACTGTTACATTAGCCGAACCGGTACATGCACCGTTTGTAGCGGTGGCAGTATAAGTGGCTGTAGTTGGTGGTTTCACCCATACAGTTGTTAAAGGAGTACCCGCAACATAAGGTACAGTAGCAGCAGCGTCGGTAAATACATTGGTAACAGGAGTCCAAACAGAAGGAGTTGGAGCATCATACAAGATAGCCCAGTCCACTAAAACACCAACATCACCAA
>JAEUVL010000976.1 GCA_016786965.1 Chitinophagaceae bacterium | reverse complement strand
TTCAGACATATTATAGGCTAACGATATCCCTTCAAACTGATCGAGTACCCACAACCTTCGTTGCGCATATGAAAGTGCATAATACTCGCTATCGGGTATATGTGGTATCGCTTCATACTTGTCAGCATTGGCATTCGAAATGAAAACGGCCAGGTCTTTAATTACCGGGTATGTAAAAATGTCGCGGAGTTCAATTTTTACAGATAGTGCTTTATATATCCTGGTAACTACTTGTATGGCTTTTAAAGAATGTCCGCCCAGCCTGAAAAAGTGACCAGTGACACTAACTTTTTCTTTATTCAGCACTTCACCATAAATCCCGGCAAGTACCGCTTCAATATTATTGGCAGGTGGTTGATAAGTTTCCACCTCTTCATGAATAACAACAGGTAGTTTATCACGGTCTACCTTACCATTCGTATTTAAAGGGAAGCCTGCCAGTTGATGTAAAAATGCTGGCACCATGTATTCCGGCAAATGGATATTTAAATACTTCCTGAAGTTCTCAATATCAATTTTATCTTCTGCGGTAAAATATCCCGCAAGGAGCATTTCGCTACCGGCTTGCAAAGGCACCACTATTGATTCTTTCAAGCCTTCATATCCTAGCATCATTGCCTCGATCTCTCCAGGTTCAATTCTGTAACCCCGAAGTTTCACCTGATTATCAAGACGACCCTGGAATTCAAGTTCCCCATCTGTTCTCCAGCGGGCACGGTCCCCGGTCCGATAAAGGCGGTCTGCTTCAAAAAAACCAGAAACAAATTTTTTCTTTGTCAAATTCTCCTCATTCAAATAGCCCCTGGCCACCCCTGCTCCACCAATACAGAGTTCTCCAAAAATTCCGACAGGCTGCAGACTTCCCGCATCATTAAGAATATATGCCGTTGTATTTGTAATGGGCTTTCCAATGGTTATGAATAAGCTTTCTTCCACTTCCTTTACAGTACAACCCACTGTTGTTTCTGTGGGGCCATACTCATTATATATACGGATGTGTGGGTTGAACTCACGTAACACACCCACATGATAGGCAGTAAGCGTTTCACCTCCTACAATCGTGTGGGTTATATTGCATGCTGTAGTTGTGATTTCCATTTTTCCCAGCAATCCAATATGCGAAGGAGTTAATTTTACAGCCCTTAGTTTGTGATGACAAAATATCTGTCTGAGAATCGTATCCATACTCTCATTACCAAATATCCAGGCGCAATCGCCACGGTAAAGGCCACTCAGCAAACTGGTGATGGTCAGATCAAAAGATAACGATGTATATACCGCAAAGCCGTAGCCACTTTCATTATTAAAATAAAAATCATTGGCCCATTGTAAGTAATTGACAACCGAACTGTGCTCTATCATTACTCCCTTTGGCCGGCCCGTCGATCCTGATGTATAAATAACATAAGCGAGGTCGGCAAAAGAGATATTATGCGGAGGATTATTTTCATTGTACTGATTAAGCTTAGGATCGCCCGGATGAATACATACATACTCATCCACATAAGTATCCTTATCAGTAACAAGAATAGTGATCCCTGCATCTTTGAAAATATGCTTAATCCTTTCACCTGGATAGGATGGATCAATGGGAACGAAGGCCGCTCCTGATTTTAATATCCCAACCAGTCCTGGCAAAAGCCATTCACTGCGATCCATCAGCAGCCCGATTTTTTCACCGGGCCCTGCACCACACTCATTCTTTAAATAATGTGCCACCCGGTTCGCAGCTTCATTAAGTTCTTTAAAACTAAATTTCTTTTCTTCAAATACCAGCGCATCTGCTTCCGGGCTTTTTATGACCTGGCTTTCAAAGAGAGAGACAAGTGTATCTGCCGAATAAGAACGGGGTTTATTATTAGAAGAGAATTCCATGATCTTTGACCTCTCCTCATTGTTCAGATAGTCAAGACTGCATATTGGCTTGGATGGGTTTCCCAAGGTGCAAGCAAATAGTTGTTTAAAATGTTCTGCCACCTTCATCATCCGCTCACGGCTGTAGATATCATTGTTATACTCCAGGTTCAGCAACATTCCTTCATGCTGTTCAGCAAACCAGAAAGTGATATCATACAAGCTTGTGGTAACGTTCACCCTGGATTGAGCAATATCCAAATCATCCATTGACTCGCTATCGACTGTCTGCACCCGGTTATTTTGTAATACCACAGACACATCAAAAATCGGGGTACGGCTCATATCACGGGGCAGATCAAGTTCATCTACCAGGCGGTCAAATGGATAGACCTGGTGATCAAGCGCTTCTAATATTGTAATCTTCACCTCATTCAATAAAGTGGTGAATCCCTTATCCCCATCCAGTTTTGTTCTTAACGCAAGTGTGTTCACATAAAATCCGATTTGTTCTTCCAGATCAGTATGATCACGGCCTGCAACAGGTGTTCCAATTATAATATCGTTTTGCCCTGTGTAGCGGTATAACAATGCCTTTACCAGTGCTGTCAATCCCATGAATAAGGTAGCTCCGCAGGATTTGCAGAGGTTATTCAATTCATCAATTTCTTTTCCTGAAAAAAGTACAGGCAGCTGTTCTCCATTAAATGATTGTACCGCAGGACGTGCTCCTTCAGCAGGAAAATCCAGTACGGGCAGTTCACCACCCAGCTTAGACAACCAGTATTCTTTGTGATTGGCTGCATTTTCTCCTTCCAGCAAGTTGTGCTGCCAGGCTGCATAGTCACGGTACTGGATATTCAGCGGCAGCAGCGGGTTCTCTTCGCCCTTGCTGTACGCATTATAAAGTGTTACCAGTTCCTTTACCATCACCTGCATACTCCACTCATCGGAGATGATATGATGAATTCCCAGCAACAATTCAAATTTATTTGCCGCTGTTTGGAGCAACCGGATTCTGAATAAAGGCCCCGTTTCGAATTTATACGTAAAGGATGCGAGGTTGGATATACTTAATTGAAGTGCAGATGCGATGTCAGGTTCCTTTTGCAGGTCTTCATATTCGAAAGCGAATCCTAATTCTTCCAAACTTAGTATATGTTGACGCGGCTCTCCTTCCACCTCCCGAAAAACGGTACGCAATATCTCATGCCTGGCAATCATTGTAAAAATTGCCTCGCCTAGGGCTTTTTTATTCAATTCTCCATTTATGGTATATGCTATGGGACGACTGTAAGCTGTCATGTTATCATTAAGCTTATCCAGTACCCACAATCTTCTTTGTGCATACGACAACGGGTAGTGCGCCTGGTCGGCCACCGCCTTTATTCCTTCGTACGATACCTGCACAGATCGGCGGATCAGCTCTCCCTGGCCGCCAAGCGACGGGGTACTGAAGATA
>JAEUVL010000959.1 GCA_016786965.1 Chitinophagaceae bacterium | reverse complement strand
TCTTCTTCATCCTTTACTTCGATATCACCATAAATATGAGGATGACGGGCAATCAGTTTTTCACACACACCGCTGATCACTTCCTCTATGCTGAACTGCTGCTGCTCGCTGCCGATCTTCGTATAGAAAACAATATGCAGCAGCAGGTCGCCCAACTCCTCTTTGATACCTTTCCAGTCTTCCTCCGTAATGGCATCAGCCAGCTCATAAGTTTCCTCAATGGTTAACTGGCGGAGTGATTGAATAGTTTGCTTTTTATCCCACGGGCATTTTTCCCGCAGATCGTTCATAATAGTTAACAGGCGGGAAAATTGTTGCTCAGCAGATGAACTCATAATGATCAGATTTCAATAACGGAAAATAAGAGAAATACAATAAAAAGGACGACAAGGATGACAAGCCCCGAAATATTCAGGAGGATGAACTTAAGCAGGGTTTTCCAAAAGCCCTGCCCATAAAACTTCTTCATAGCGACAAAAAGATATACACCCCCTGATAAAAACAGTAAAAGGGTAATGGGCTCGATCACCCCGAGTCCGGTTATGTCATAAAGCTTATCAAATCCAAATACAAACAAGAGCAGAATAAAAGTAAAGATATAATGATAGATAGTGAAGATACCATGATCGGCATAGTAATAATTCTTCCTGCGGATATACAGCAATTTCAGGGCTAAAGCAAACAAAGGCAGCGAAACAAACAACATATAGGGCAGTTTGTGCAGGAATGTTTTGATCAGCGCATTGGAACCCGCCTCCGGATCATTTTTATACTTCTCTTTCCACTTCAGGTTTTTCTTCTGTATCAGCCGTATTAACCAGCCATCTCTTTCTTCTTCAGGAAGGCGCTGTTGTACAGAATCGTACTCATGCCGGTCCTTATACTTCTTTCCGCCAATATCTATATAGGTAAAGTCATCCCAGTATTCAACCATATCGTTTTGGGTAAGCACACGGGTGGTATCTTTCAGCATTTGGATGGCCACTTTCCATTTATCATTGTTCGGGTTTTTGGCTAATTCCTCCTCCCCCCTTTTTATATATGCCTGTTTGGCCTTTTCAGTCAGTGGCTCATTAATATTTAGCGTAACAGCATCGCCCACATTTAATACGCCAAAAAAAATGATAAAAAAGATAGCAGAAGTGAACACATACTTCTTTACGGGGTTCAGGTAGCTGGCCCTCCGTCCTTTCACATATTCCATCGGCAAAAAACCGGGTCGCAGCAGCAGGTACTTAATAGAATCGAAAAACTTGCTGTCGAAATGGGTAATATCATACAGGAAATGCTTCACCATGTGCCAGAAGGTCTCATGAGGCACTACATTCTCCTGGCCACAGTTTTGACAGTATTGGCCCTGTACAATTGTGCCACAATTCAGGCAGTCCTTCTCTTTGCGCTGTGGGATATGGGACACGTAAATTTTTTCTTAAAAATAAGTACAAAAAAATACAAGAAGCCTTTCTTTTTCGTTAGGATATACCCGCCGACAGGCAGTACAGGAAATAACCGGTAAAAGAATGTTACTTCGGTCGCTGCCTGCCGCTGGCCCGTTCAGAACCAGTACATTTGTAATTCAATGGCGATAAGGTAACTTTGAGCCGCAAAAACAATATCACCGGCATGAAGATCCTGTTATTAACCGTTTCCCTCTTTCTTTCTTTAGTGCTTCCTGCACAATATTATTACAATGATATAATCGGCACGGCAGAGATCAATCAATTGATGAAGACCTACAGGCTCAATAAGGTACGCACCGTTTCCGCCACCGGGCTTGATGCCTATAATGTAAAAGCCACTGATTTTGCCGAATTCCAGGAAGTGAAAGAAAATGGCAGGCTCCTGAAAAACTCATCAGTAGCCAATTTCAATAAAACTGTTACTTACTCCCGCTTTGATGAACAGGGCCGTATCATCAGCCTTACCGATTCATCTTCCGCTATACAAAGCGTCACCAATTACACCTATGATGCCGGCGGCAGGATAAGCCGTGTCCAAAATATGGTAACCGATTCTGCCAGCGACTTTAATCATACCGAAACACATCAATGGCTGTACAACACAACCGGTAAGCCTGAAAAAATGTGGCGGATCATCACTAATACAGGTGCTGAAACCAGCATCGATAGTATGGAAGTGCGTTTCATTGCGGATGAAGATGGCAATATTGGCGAAGAAAGAACATTCAAACGCAACATAGAGACAGGCTATCTCTATTACTATTATGATGATAAGAATCGCCTGCTGGATATTGTCCGCTATAATACCCGGCTCAAAAAACTCATGCCCGATATTATGTTTGAATATGACGACAATGATAATGTACTGCAAAAGACCACTACCACTTCCAGTCTTCACCTCGGTTACCTCATCTGGCGGTACATCTACAACGAAAAAGGCTTAAAGACCAAAGAGGTATTATTCAATAACGACAAGCAGATCACCGGCAAGATAGAGTTCAGTTATACATTTGGCCAATAACAGCCATCTGACTGACGGAACTCATCGCCCGTATGTGCAAATTGCTGTTACTTGCAGGTAACAGTTATTGGCACATCTGCTATGTATAATAACAATACCTTATTATCCAACTGGAAAAAGGAACAAAAGGAGTTGGCTGAACAACTC
>JAEUVL010000141.1 GCA_016786965.1 Chitinophagaceae bacterium | reverse complement strand
CCACCCTTTATAGTAAAGGAGATATTAGCGCTTGACGTTTGCAGATCTAAGGTGGTACCGGCTGACTGACTGAAGCTCCCATTTACGGTTACACTACCGGCAGTGCTGCTGTTGGCAAGGCTCACCAATCCCTGTTGAATGATCAGATCGCCCTGTATTACAATGTTTGTGGGCGTCGAAGCTAATCTTATCCCTGCACTGGTACCCAAATTGACCACCGTAAAATTGCCCTGGAATACGGTATTTGATGGAAGACTAAGATTTTGGATCGCACCTGCATTGGCACCGGGGGCATTAAACTCCACTGCTCCGTATGCGGCGGCTGTTCCCCAGGTGGATGGGAAGGCACTTCCTGAGCCTGTTATTTTTATTAATGAACCCTGCTCCCATTTGCCCCCCGGAATCACACCACCGTTCTTATCTACCTGGTACACAGAGCCGGAAGAGAAACGGTATTTATTTAAGCCGGTGGGGTTACTGCCTGTTTGCGAAATAGCAGGACCTACATAGAATAACGCATTGATGATAATAGAATCCTGCGAGTTCAGCCTTGGCCCGTTCGATGTATTCACTGCCTGGTTCACACACCGCACATTCCCGTTGAATACCATTCTGCCATTGCTCAGGGAGGAACTTCCGAAATTGAATACGGTGTTGGTATTGCTTTGCAATGTTAAGGATGATCCGGCTGCCACCACTTCGTAGTAGGTGGTGCCGCTGTTGTTAATCGTAAGGCTTCTGGTGCTGCTCACCGTATTGGTAAGGGTAAGCTGTGTGTTGTTCGTAACAGTGAATCCAGAAAATCCAACATCGTTGGTGGCCAGGTCGTAGGTTACGGCCACCGTAAGGCCATTATCAAAGATCACATTGTCGTTAGCGGCTGGCACAGATGCGCCGCTGGCGCCACCTGAACTGGCTGACCAGTTACCCGTACTGTTCCAATTGCCGGAAGCGCCGCCCACCCAATAACGGTCTGCGGCCTTTGAAAGGACCGATAGTAAAAGAAATAAACCTGCTGCATAAATTTTTCTCATACACTTCTATTTTTAGTTTTAAAAAACATACCACGCCGCTTCACCAGGTACCAGCAGGTAACGGGCAAGCATAGTATCCTTTTCGGGGGAATAAATAAATGCCCCTTAAATGGATGTACTACTAAAAAACTGGAAGTGTAATGGATATAGAATTATCCGGAAGAGTGTATGGAACAATAAAAATAGGCGTTTTCGATATCAATCAAAAATTTTTGATCGATTTACACTTTCAAATATTACGCACCGGCCAGCGTCTGACCTTCTAGCCCGGAAAAAATCGCTGAGGAATATATTAAACGCATGGGGAAAAAACAGAACCCTTCAAACAGCTTTACCCAGGAGCTCCATTTTGTACATTCGCTTATTTTCTCGCTATTAAAACGGTGTGTATCTCCTCCGATGCTAAATTTCTTTTGTACGTTTTGTGAAACGATTTTATTGTTTCCAAGCCGCTGTCTTTTAGTTCTTTTGTTAAACTGTCTAAGGTGTGAAAATAAAAGTAGGTCCTGTCGCCACTGCCCGCTGTTTGAAAGCCTGATTTGAGATAATCACCCTCAACAAAACTTATGTAC
>JAEUVL010000939.1 GCA_016786965.1 Chitinophagaceae bacterium | reverse complement strand
CCATCAATGAATACCAGTTTGGCATAAGCCACCTTATTGAACGTCTTATTGATGGTCACCTGGGTCAGCGATATCTCGTTGCTCAACTCTTCGTTGTTCAGGTACACCTTTCTGCTCGCCACATTAGTGGGCGGCTGCGTTCCCGGCGGTAAACTGGCTGATGGATCTGACATAATGGGTTCCTGTTTTATTTATCCGCTAAAGGAGGAAAAACAATTTCCTGTCCTGCCTGCAGCTTCCTGAAATTTTTAAGACGGTTCACTCTTGCCACCTGTAAATAATAATGCTGGTTGTTATAGATCTCCTTCGTCAGGTAGGGAAGAATATCCCATTGCTTTACGGTCCGCCGGTGAGTAAGGTCCGGCGAAGAAAGCATACCCAGGATATTACTCAGCGTGGCGATCGTACGCTCAGTAAAACTGGCGCTGATCTTCGCCCTGATCGGCAAGCCGAACATATCAAACATCGTGTACGTAACAGTAGAACTGTTCAGCACACAGGTATTGATGAATAACCCATACTGAACTAACAGAAACGCAGGATGGTGAAGCAACCCCTGCACACCCGTAGTGGCCGCCCTGAACAAAGCCACCTGTGCCGTCACCGGTATCTTAACACCGTTTGTATTCACACCAGTTCCGTCGATCGTTAGCTCCAGGGTAAAGGTTCGGGGTTTCGTGCCTTTATAATGCATGTCCGAACCGGCGCTGCCGGAAGCACAATTAGCGGTCCAGTCTATATCCTCTTTAATGGCCAGGTTCTCAGGATTGAACATCGCCAGGAAAGGAATACCGATAGGGAAACCACTGTCATTCACCGGAATGATCTTCAGGTTAAAAGGCAATTTAATGGCGCTTTGTGTATCCATTATCGTTCTGTTTTTTCTTTAATAATCTCCAGGATGCGTTCCTGCAGGTCGGCATCCGAACCGCTGTTGCCCGCCGGCGGACACTCCGGCTGTGAAGCAGTACCCGTGCTGCCGGGTGCCGGGTTCACTACCGCCCTTACTATTACTTCATTTATCTGTACAGGCATACTTGCTATTTTTTTCGTTCAAAATACTGGTAGGCCAGCTCAATGGTTTCCACCACGATCGTATTCTCAGTCGATTTAAAATCCGACACCGACCATTTCAGCGGGTAGGCCTGCACCACGTTCCAGATGGCCACCGGCTCACCCGCTTCATCCAGCAGGGTGATCATTATATCAGCAGGTTTAAAATCATACACCACCACCGTAAAAAAAGTATTCATCGCAGAGTTCATCCAGTCCAGGATAGCGCTGCCCGTAAGCAGTCCTCTTTTGAGAACCAGGTTAGGATACTTCGCCCGCTTCGGCAGCTTGTATTCAAACCTGTTTTCACCGCCTTCTTTCAAAAGCTCGGTTTCAATTTCAAAAGAGAGACCGGTTACATCCTGGAAGCGGTGTTCCTCATCTTTGTCCATACCGCTTACTCCCAAAAACTCCACTTTAAAATGAAAACCCGTTGGTGGATAATAACTTGCCATATGATTACGCTGCTGTTAAAGTGAGACCTTCATGTGCCAGTTCCACTGACTCAATAGCAATATCATTGCCGGTGGCTTTCAGCCCGGGCCCTTCACATTTTATAGGAAAAGCCTGCAGTGCCACCCATACCATTACAGGTTCACCCGCATCGTTCAGCAACGTGATCGTTACATCACGGCGCTCCACATTCGGCGAGCCGTTATTGTTGAACCAGTTGAACAGATCATTATTACCCTGGGTGATGCCCCGCTTCAGGCTGATGTTATTTACTTTCGGTAAACCCGGCCGCTTCAATGCATTTGTATTGGGCGACATCAGTCCGTCCCTGTATTCTATCGGGGTTATTTCCTGTGTCAGGCCCGATACGTCAGAAAAGCCAATGTCTTGGTTGTTCCATGATACTTTGTAATGGAAAACCGGAATGGGATAATTCGCCATTGTTTATTTGTTTAAATGTTTTTAAAAAATTGATTCATCAACAACTTAGGATTGCTGCAGCAGTTGAGTAAACTTCAGCACAATGAACTCAGCAGGTCGGGCCACGGCCATACCTATCTCCACATTCATGCGGCCTTCCAGTACATCCAGTGATGTCATGGTGGCGGGCAATCCCACTCTCACATAAAAAGCCTGCTCTGGTTTTACACCCGCCAAAGCACCTTCTCTCCATTTCAGGAAGAGATAGTTCTCTATCATCGCCTGCACCTTCACCCAGGTACCAACAGTATTGGGTTCAAACACCGCCCATTGAATGGATTTCTTGATAGACTCTTCCACCATATTAAAGAAACGGCGAACACTGATATAGCGCCACTCATTATCATTGCCGTTCAGTGTACGGGCACCCCATACCAATGTGCCATAGCCGGGAAAACTGCGGATCACATTAATAGATTTACCTGCACCGGGGTCCACGTTCAGGTTCTCCTGCTCCCTTGAAGAAACCGGGATGCTCGGCCCCACAACTTTATTCACCGCCTCATTGGCCGGCGCTTTCCATACACCTTTGGTACTGTCCACCCGGGTGTACACACCAGCCATTGCAGCAGCAGGCGGCAGTTCCACCGTTACCTTACCCACAGCTTCCTTCATTTTGGCATACAGTACCGATCCCACACCCAGGTCACTCATTTTCTTCCCTACCAGGGCAGGTGTACCAGTATCAATCACCAGGTCATCAAACTTAAAGTTGTGTCCGTAAGTGGTGATCAGGTTAGGATAATAAGCCGCAGCATACCTGTCAGAACTTACACCCACCGTAGCACTGCGTATCTTATCCGCATCAGCAGCAATATCGCCCGACGGAAGCGCCGATGTCTTCGCAGTGATCTGGTCAGGATCTATCAATGCAAAACGGTCCTTCAGTTCCGCCGCCTGGTTGATCATATCCTGCACCACATTTTTATACGTATCAGCATACTGCATTTCAGGCACCACCAGCAGCGTCACTTCATCCACTTCTTTCAGTGCATCAAGCCCTTTCTTTATTTCAGCAGAAGCAATAGTACCCGGTGCAGCGCTGTATCCGCCCACCGAAGCGATAAAGCAGGTACCACCACCGTTATCAAAAAAGCTCATCACAGCATAATACATATTATGCCTGCTTTTTTTGGCAGCATCCTGTTTCAATGTAATAGTATAGTTGTTGCCACCCAGGTCCAGTACATCTATCGTCACACTATCCTCCGTTTCCTGTGGCGGACCACCGAAAAAAAGTTCATACTCCGTCATGTTCGTTACACGGGTAGGTATCAGCGTCACAGACAACCCGTTTTGAGTGGCCTTTTCGGTATACCCGGCAAAGCCAGCAATCGCCGTTTCCACTTCGGCAACAGAAGGTGGCATCGTGGAGATCTCCTGCACGTACACACCGGGTGTGGAAAGTTTTAAGACAGCCATTTTTTTTAGTTTTAAAGTGTTATTAATACATCAGAATAAATAGTGGGAAAGCCGGACGCATCCAGTTTACCCGTATCAGGAAAAGGCAGGTCGCTCTTATACACCGTGCCACCTGCTTTTAGTGTTAAGGTTAAAGGCATCCCTCCGGTGGTGACATATTTTTCCCGTAGAGCCACCGTTGCTGCAGAAAGAAAATCGAGCCGGGTGACGGGCGCACCTGCGGGCACAGGTGCCCCAAATGAAACGATCGCATTATCATTACTTTCAATTTTTATCGTGTTAACCAATACACTGCCATTATCAATCGCTTTATACAAAGCACTGTTAGGG